>NZ_JAULSE010000021.1:0-79473 GCF_030518245.1 Rhizobium sp. CBN3 | reverse complement strand
GGTAAAGGAGGTGTTCTTGACCTTGGTATAAGGTTTGAACCAGTCGATCCGCTTGCCGTGCTTGCCCCAGAATTTGTCCGGGTTTTCAATGCTTTCCTCGTACCATTTCAGGTACTTATCCTTATCGATCAGGGCGCGCGCCTTCACCGGCTTCGTGACCGGATAGATCTTCTCCGACATGGAACTCCTCCTCATGGGACATGCGACGGACCGCGAGCTATACAGGGCCCGAACTTCAAATCACGGCAATTCATAGCAGTTCGCATCGTTACGGCAATTAGACAAAGGTCATTTCATTTCGGAAGAATTGCAATTCTGCGACAGTCCGGTTATATAGCGGCATATTTCCCGGACATTGTGGTGACAATCCACGGACCGCGACCGGCGCGGACGATAGAAGGACTATATCCATGGCTCAAACATTGCTCATGCCGAAGGCGACTGCCATCTGGCTTGTCGACAACACGGCGCTGTCTTTCGATCAGATCGCGCAGTTCTGCAAACTGCACCCGCTCGAAGTCAAGGCGATTGCCGACGGCGAAGCCGCGCAGGGCATCAAGGGCCTCGACCCGATCTCGACGGGACAGCTCTCCCGTGATGAGATCGCCCGTGCTGAAGCCAACCCGAACCACAAGCTGAAGCTTTCCGAACCGAAGGTGCGCGTGCCGGAATCCAAGCGCCGCGGTCCGCGTTATACGCCGGTCTCCAAGCGTCAGGACCGCCCGAACGCCATTCTCTGGCTCGTCCGCAACCATCCGGAGCTGAAGGACGCGCAGATTTCCCGGCTCGTCGGCACGACGAAATCGACGATCGAGCAGATCCGCGAGCGCACCCATTGGAACTCCGCCAACCTGGCGCCGATGGATCCGGTCACGCTCGGCCTCTGCAGCCAGATCGACCTCGACATGGAAGTGGAAAAGGCCGCCAAGGGTCGTCCCCTGCCGACCGCCGCCGAGCTGGGCGCAACGCTGCAATCGGCGCAGGAGACCGAGCGCCTGACCCCGAGCTACGAGCGCGAAGAGGAAAAGGAAATCGACGCCGACGCCGTTTTCCGCAAGCTGAGCTCGCTGCGCTCGGCCCCGAAGGACGAAGACGAGGACGAGCAGTACTGAGATATCAGCCTTCTCATGCAAAAACCCCGCCGAAAAGGCGGGGTTTTTCATTGGCGTTGCTGTAGAGCATCTCACACAAGGCCGAGCAATATGCTGACCTTCCGGCAGCCTTCCCGCTGATTTCACATCGGCAGGGAGCCAAAACCACGCTTTCGCAGTGCCTCTGCGATCTCTTCCAATATCGCCGGATCATCGATGGTTGCCGGCATTTTCCAGGGTATGCCGTCAGCGATCTTCTGCATGGTTCCGCGTAGGATTTTGCCGGAGCGCGTTTTCGGCAATCGGTTAACGGTGATGGCCGTTTTGAAGGCCGCGACCGGGCCGATCGACTGGCGGATCATCGCCACGACCTCCGATTCGATCGCCGGCGTTTCACGGGAAACATCGCGTTTCAGCACCAGGAAACCACATGGAACCTGGCCCTTCACCGCATCGGTCACGCCGATGACCGCGCACTCGGCGACATCGGGATGGCGCGCGCAGACCTCCTCCATCGCCCCGGTGGAAAGCCGGTGACCAGCGCAATTGATGATGTCATCAGTGCGCGACATGACGAAAAGATAACCGTCCTCGTCGACACAGCCGGCATCGGCGGTCTTGTAGTAGCCAGGAAATTCATCGAGGTAAGCCGACCGGAAGCGATCGTCGGCCTTCCAGAGGGTCGGCAGGCAACCCGGCGGCAAGGGCAGCTTTATGACGATATTGCCGAGCGTTCCCGCCTCGACCGGGTGACCGGCATCGTCGAGCACCGCGATGTCATAACCGGGCATCGGCAATGTCGGTGAGCCATGCTTGACGGGGAGGGCGCCAAGACCAAGCGGATTGGCGGCGATCGGCCAGCCGGTCTCCGTCTGCCACCAGTGATCGATGACCGGCACGCCGAACATGCGCTCCGCCCATTTCAGCGTTTCAGGGTCCGCCCTCTCGCCGGCCAGAAACAGCGCCCGGAAATCCGGCATTGGATATTGGCGCAGCAGTTCGCCCTCGCCATCCTCCCGCCGGATGGCGCGGAATGCAGTCGGCGCCGTAAAGAGCACACGCACCCTATATTCCGAGACGATCCGCCAGAAGACGCCGGCATCCGGGGTGCCGACCGGCTTTCCCTCGTAGATCAGCGTGGTCACGCCCGCGATCAGCGGTGCATAGACGATATAGGAATGGCCGACGACCCAGCCGATATCGGACGCCGTCCAACAGACTTCGCCGGGCCTGAGGCCGTAGATATTCCGCATCGACCAGTTGAGGGCGACCATATGGCCGCCGTTGTCGCGCACCACGCCCTTCGGCTGGCCTGTCGTGCCGGAGGTGTAGAGGATGTAGAGCGGATCAGTCGACTTGACGGGAACACAGGCCACCTCCGCGCCGCGATGGCGCGCCACCGCCACCTCGAAATCCTGGTCGCGGCCACCGGCGAGTTCTGCCTGAAGCTGCGGCCGCTGCAGCACCAGGCAGCGCTCGGGCTTCATCCGCGCAAACTCGATCGCCTGATCGACCAGCGGCTTATAGGCGACGGTGCGGCCGGGCTCGAGGCCGCAGCTGGCGGTGATCACCAGCTTGGCGCCGCTGTCGTCGATGCGCGCCGCAAGCTCGCTGGCGGCAAAGCCGCCGAAAACGACCGAATGAACCGCACCGATGCGAGCGCAGGCGAGCATGGCAAACACCGCCTCCGGCACCATCGGCATATAGAGGATCACGCGGTCGCCCTTCCCGATGCCGATCTCGAGCAGTGTTGCTGCGATCGCCTTCACCTCGCCGAGCGCCTCGTCATAGGTGAAACGGCGTTTCTCGCCGGTCATGGCGCTGTCGAACAGGATCGCCGTCTCGCCGCCGCGCCCGGCCGCGACATGCCGATCCAGGCAATTGTAGCAAGTATTGGTCTCAGCCTCTGAAAACCAGCGGCCATAGACGCCTTCATCGGGTGAAAAGATCCGCTCCGGAGGCTTGAACCAGTCGATATCGGCGGCGGCTTCGCGCCAGAAGCCTTCGGGATCCTGTTTCCAGGCCGCATAGATCTGATGATAGCCGTTTTGCATCTGCTCCTCCCCAGGACATGCAAGCCTCGATATCAATTTAGGCTGGGCCTGGGAGGACGGAAAGCCCGACGAAAGCAGGTATCAGCGCGCGCCGAAAATCGCCGATCCGACGCGTACGCTGGTGGCGCCGAAGGCGATCGCCGTCTCATAATCGCCCGACATGCCCATGGAGAGTTTTTCGACGCCGCATTTCAGTGCGAGCTTTGCGAGCAGGGCGAAATGCGGCCCCGGATTTTCGTCTGCCGGCGGAATGCACATCAGCCCGTCGATGGACAGGCCGAGCTGATCGCGGCAGAGGGCGACGAAACCAGGCGTATCCTCGGGAGCGATGCCGGCCTTCTGCGGTTCCAGCCCGGTATTGACCTGGACGTAGAGCCGCGGCGTCCTGCCTTGCCGCTTCATCTCTTCGGCAAGGGCGCGGGCGATCTTTTCGCGGTCCACCGTTTCAATGACGTCAAAAAGCCCGACAGCATCCGCCGCCTTATTCGATTGCAGCGGCCCGATCAGGTGCAGTTCGATATCAGGGTACTCGGCTTTCAGATCAGGCCATTTGCCCTGGCTTTCCTGCACCCGGTTCTCGCCGAACACCCGCTGCCCGGCCTCGATGGCCGGGCGGATCGCATCCGCCTCGAACGTCTTCGATACGGCGACGAGCTGAACGGAACCAGCCGGACGGCCTGCCTGGCGTTCCCCAGCCGCGACCCGCGACCGCACGTCATTCAACCGCTCTTGAAGGTCCATCGTTCTGCCTCGACATATCAGCGTGAAAAGATTTGGCAATGAACTAGCCAGCCATTCCGTGCTTGCCAAGACCCGCGCTGGTGAAATCGCTTCGGCGGCATGAAGATCGGACGCTTGCAACGCCTGCAAAACTTGACGCTACGGTGGTTTCATGGTGAAGGTCTCGACCAACTCCCCTGATTTTCCGGAATTTTGAATACCATGGCCACCGAACGTTATAATCCGCGCGATGCCGAGCCCCGCTGGCAGCAAAAATGGAACGAAGACAAGGTCTTCGAGACCGACAATTCGGATCCGCGCGAAAAATATTATGTTCTCGAAATGTTCCCATACCCCTCGGGGCGCATTCATATGGGCCATGTCCGCAACTACGCCATGGGCGACGTGGTCGCCCGCTACAAGCGTGCCCGCGGCTATAACGTTCTGCATCCGATGGGCTGGGACGCCTTCGGCATGCCGGCGGAAAATGCCGCCATGGAGCGCGGCGTGCATCCCGCTTCCTGGACTTACCAGAACATCGCTTCGATGAAGGCGCAGCTGAAGGCCATGGGACTTTCGCTGGACTGGAGCCGCGAATTCGCCACCTGCGACGTCGACTATTACCAGCACCAGCAGCATCTGTTCCTGGACTTCCTGGAAAAGGGCCTGGTCTACCGCAAGCAGTCGAAGGTGAACTGGGACCCGGTCGACAATACCGTTCTTGCCAACGAACAGGTGATCGACGGCCGCGGCTGGCGTTCCGGCGCACTGGTCGAACAGCGCGAACTGACGCAATGGTTCTTCAAGATCACCGATTTCAGCCAAGACCTGCTGGATGCGCTGGATACGCTCGACCAGTGGCCGGAAAAAGTGCGCCTGATGCAGAAGAACTGGATCGGCCGTTCTGAAGGCCTGACGGTCCGCTGGGAGATCGTGCCGGAAACGGCGCCTGCCGGCGAGACCGAAATCACGGTCTACACGACACGGCCGGACACCTTGTTCGGCGCTTCCTTCCTGGCGATCTCCGCCGATCATCCGCTGGCCAAGGATGCGGCCGCCAAGAATGTTGAGATCGAAGCCTTCTGCGAGGAGTGCCGGCGCGCCGGCACCTCTCTCGCTGCGCTCGAGACCGCCGAAAAGAAGGGCATGGATACCGGCATCCGCGTCAGGCATCCGCTCGATCCCTCCTGGGAACTGCCGGTCTACATCGCCAATTTCGTTCTGATGGATTACGGCACGGGGGCGATCTTCGGCTGCCCGTCGGGGGACCAGCGCGACCTTGATTTTGCCCGGAAATATGGCCTGCCGGTTGTGCCGGTCGTCATGCCGAGGGGTGGTGACGCCGCAAGTTTTTCCGTCGGCGACACCGCCTATGACGGCGACGGCGTGATGATCAATTCGCGTTTCCTCGACGGCAAGACGACGGAAGAAGCCTTCAATATCGTCGCCGACCGGTTGTCGGCGGCTTCCCTCGGCAATGCGCCGCAGGGCGAGAGGATGATCAATTTCCGCCTGCGCGACTGGGGCATTTCGCGCCAGCGCTATTGGGGCTGCCCGATCCCGGTCATCCATTGCGACGCCTGCGGCGTTATGCCGGTGCCGAAGAAGGATCTGCCGGTCAAGCTGCCGGAGGATGTAACCTTCGACCAGCCCGGCAATCCGCTCGACCGCCATCCGACCTGGCGTCACGTCGCCTGCCCGAACTGCGGCAAGGACGCTCGCCGCGAGACGGATACGATGGACACCTTCGTCGATTCAAGTTGGTATTTCACCCGCTTTACCGCGCCATGGGAAGCCAAGCCGACCGATCCTGAGGCGGCTAATCGCTGGCTGCCGGTCGACCAATATATCGGCGGCATCGAGCATGCGATCCTGCATCTGCTCTATTCCCGTTTCTTCACCCGCGCCATGCGCGAGACCGGCCATGTCGCCGCCACCGAACCCTTCAAGGGCCTTTTCACCCAGGGTATGGTGGTCCATGAGACCTACAGCCGCGGCTCCGGCGCCAGCCGGGAATGGGTGGCGCCGGCCGATATCCGCATGGAGGAGGTCGACGGCAAACGCCATGCCTTCCTGCTGGCGTCAGGCGAAGAAATCGCCATCGGCTCGATCGAGAAGATGTCGAAATCGAAGAAGAACGTTGTCGATCCCGACGATATCATCGCCTCCTATGGCGCCGATACCGCCCGTTTCTTCGTTCTGTCCGATTCGCCGCCGGAGCGCGATGTCATCTGGTCGGAAGCCGGCGTCGAAGGCGCCCATCGCTTCACTCAGCGCCTGTGGCGGTTGATTTCCGAAGCGGCCGACGGCCTGTCGACCGTTGCCCCCGCACCGGCAAGCGAAGGGGAGGCTCTGGCAGTCTCGCAGGCGGCGCACAAGACGCTGAAGGCTGTTCAGAACGACTACGACAAGCTTTGGTTCAACAAGGCCGTCGCCCGCATCTATGAGCTCGTCAATGCGCTCGCCGCGCCACTGACGAAGGTTGCGGCGGGTGAAGGCGACATCGCCTATCGTGCCGCCGTGCGTGACGCTGCCGAGATCCTGATCCAGCTCGTTGCACCGATGACGCCGCATCTTGCCGAGGAATGCTGGGCGACGCTTGGCAATGCCGGGCTGCTCGCCCGCACGGACTGGCCGCGTTACGTGGAAGCGCTGGTCATGGAAAATGACGTCGTTCTGCCCGTGCAGATCAACGGCAAGAAGCGCGCTGAATTGACAATTTCTCGCGATGCAGATCAGAATGCCGTCACCAACGCCGTGCTGGAACTGGATGCGGTGAAGAACGTGCTGAACGGTCAGGCGCCGAAGAAGATCATCGTGGTTCCCCAAAGGATTGTGAACATTGTCGTCTGATATCTCCCGCAGGCTGGCTCGCAATGCCGGCATCGCCATGATCCTTGCTGCCTCGGCCTTTCTTTCGGCCTGCCAGGTTCGGCCGCTCTATTCGGAGAACTCGGGTGTCGTCGAAAAGCTGTCCTCGGTCGGCTTTTCCGATGCAGCCAGTCGCGTCGAGCAGCAGGTGCGCAATCACCTGATCTTCCTGGCATCGCGAGGCGCCGGCGAAGCGGTAAATCCACAATATCACGTCCAAATGCGCGCTACCTCGAGCGTCGCCGATACGCTGCTGCGGCAATCCGGCGATACATCGCGCGCCGGTCGCGTCACCGTCACCGTCACCTATACGCTGAGCGCCGTAGCCGACGGTCACGTGATCAAAGCCGGCAGCCGCCAGACGACGGCTCTGGTGGATTTCTCCGAACAGGAATTCGCCAAGCAAAGGGCGATCCGCGATGCCGAAAACCGTGCGGCCGATCAGGCGGCGGAATTCGTAGGAGCCGATCTCGCCGCTGCCTTCAGCCGCTGAGGGCGGGCAGGTGGCTGAAATCAAGTCCCATGAGTTCGAGACTTTCCTGCAGAAATCGGCCGGGAACTATCGGATTTTCGTCGTTTACGGGCCGGATCGGGGTCTGGTTTCCGAACGTGCCGGCCAGATCGCCGGCAAGACCGGTGTCGCGCTCGACGATCCTTTCTCCCTGACCAAACTCGATATCGGCGATCTGCAGAAGGATCCCGGTCGCCTGGTTGACGAGGCTCAGTCCATCGGGCTGTTCGGCGGCGAGAAACTCATCTGGATTCGCGGTGCAGCCAACGAAAAATACCTCGTCGACTCGCTGGCGGTGCTGGCTGAAAAACCGCTCGAAGCCGCTTACCTGATCGTCGAGGCCGGCGATCTGAAAAAAGGATCCCTGCTCCGCAAGATGGCGGAAGCCGCACGATCCGTCATGACGATCCCCTCCTACGCCGACGATAGCCGGGCTCTGAACGGCTTGATCGACGCTGAACTCGGGGCGGAGAAGCTTGGCATTACCCCGGCAGCCCGTCAGGCGCTGATCGCACTGATCGGCGGTGATCGCATTGCTTCTCGTAACGAAGTGCGCAAGCTCGCCCTTTATTGCAGCGGACTCAATACGGTCGAGGAACATCACGTTGCCGAAATAATTGGTGACGCCAGCGCGATCTCCGTTGATGACGCCGTCGATGCCATTCTCAGCGGTGATCTCAACGGTTTCCTGCATGCCATGCAAAAGATCAGCAGTTCAAAAACCGCGATCTTTCTGGTGCTGCAGGCCTGCCTGAAGCAGTTCCAGCTTCTGGACATGATGCGCGCTGAAATGGAAGAAAAGCGTGTGCAGGCGCCTCAAGTCATGCAGACGATGGGTCGGCATCTGCATTTTCGCCGCAAGCCAATCATCGAGCAGGCACTCCGTCACTGGTCGGCGGACAACATTGCGCGTGAATCCAATCGCCTGCAGGCGGCGATCCTCCAGAGCCGACGGCGGCAGGTGCTGGAAGACAGTGTTGCGATGCAAACACTTCTCTCCACCACCCTTCAATCCGGTCGCAAATCCGGGTGATCATCGCCTTTCCAGCAGGCGGCAGATTTCCTCGAGCTGTTCCAGCGACTTATAGGAAATTTTGATCTGGCCGCCACCGTTCTTGTGATTGATTGAAACCTCAAGGCCGAGCGCATCGGAAAGCGTCCGCTCCAGCGCCAGCGTATCCGAATCCTTCTGATCGCCACGGAGGGCCGGCTGCTGCGGCTCCGATTGCGCCTTGATATTGTTCTGCGCCAACTTCTCGGCATCACGCACCGACATGCCCTTGGCGACAATGGTGCGGGCAAGGCTTGCCGGGTCGGGCGTCGACACAAGCGCGCGGGCATGGCCGGCGGAAAGGCTGCCGGCGGCGAGAAGATCGCGAACCGGATCGGGCAATTTCAGCAAACGCAACGAGTTGGCGACGTGACTCCGGCTTTTACCGATGATCTCGCCAAGATCATTTTGGGTGTAGCCATATTCGGCGATCAGCTGCTCATAGCCCAATGCCTCTTCGAGAGGATTGAGATCCGCTCGCTGCACGTTTTCGACGATCGCAATCTCAAGCGCGGTCTTGTCGTCAACGTCGCGAATAATGACGGGAATTTCGATCAGGCCGGCGAGCTGAGCTGCCCGCCAGCGCCGTTCGCCGGCAATGATTTCATATCTGTCTTGCGACATCGTCCGCACCACGATCGGCTGAACGATACCGTGCTGACGGATGGAACTCGCAAGATCGTGCAGTTCGGTGTCATCGAAGAAACGACGCGGATTGCGCGGGTTGCGGCTGACGAATTCGATCGGAATCATCCGGTCGGCGCTGACGGTGCGTTCAGCTTCGACCGGAACAGGCTGATCCATTTCACCAATCAGTGCTGCAAGGCCGCGACCCAGTCGTCTTTTCGAGACATCGTCATTCATAATCTACACTCACCTCATTCCGGAAATGATCTTACGCGGCCAGTCTCTGGCGCTCACGCTGAATGACCTCGGAGGCCAGTTGCAGATAGGCCTGGCTACCCGCGCATTTCAGATCATAGAGAATAGCGGGCTTGCCGTAGGACGGCGCCTCGGACACCCGGACGTTACGGGGAATTAACGTATGATAAACCTTTTCCCCGAGATGCGTCCGCACATCATTGACCACCTGCTGGGCCAAATTGTTACGCGCATCGAACATCGTCAAGACGATGCCCTGGATATCCAGCCGCGGATTTACTGTCCGACGAACCTGACTGACGGTCTCGAGCAGCTGGCTCAGCCCCTCCAGCGCAAAAAATTCGCATTGCAGCGGCACCAGCACCGAATGGGCGGCCGCCATGGCATTCATCGTCAGCAAATTGAAAGAGGGCGGGCAATCCAGAAGAATATAGGAGAATGCCATAGCCTCGGGAGAGGACAGTGCCTTCCGCAATTTGAACACCCGATCGCTCTGCTGCGAGATTTCCATCTCGATGCCAAGCAGATCCATGGTCGAAGGAACGATGAAGAGGTTGGGAACGGCTGTTTCCAGCGTCACGTCGCGGATCCCGCGGTCACCGACCATCAGGTCATAGGAGGAGAGCTTGCGGTCGCGGCGGTCGATACCGAGGCCGGTGCTGGCATTGCCCTGCGGATCCAGATCGACGATCAGGACACGCTCGCCGATAGCGGCCAGCGCCGTTGCCAGATTGATTGCAGTGGTCGTCTTGCCAACGCCACCTTTCTGATTTGCGATGGTTATTATCCGATGTCGTTCGCCAGCCATTGCTGCAATATCCGATCTGTTAAACCAAGCGCCGGAGGTTCGATACTTCCAAAATAACGGATTCCTGCTCAACGACGCTCTCATGTTCTATCAGATCGAATTCCCACCGACCACGGGCTTCGGCGATTTCCCTCAGGTAATCCCGGCCTTTGTGAAAAAACCCCCGGCAATTTTCCTTGCCAAGCATCCAGGGGGCTGAATAGCCGATCAACCCATCAAGATCGGCCAGGGCTCGCGCTGAAATCGCCTCGCAATCGCCGATCTCGCCAGGGGCGTCTTCGATTCGAATGGCATGTACGCTCCCCCGTGCATTCGTCTCCCGCAGCGCCGTTCGCAGAAACGCTGCCTTTTTATGGTTGCTTTCGACAAGATGCACCCATCCCTCCTGCAGCTCTGCCAGGAAGATTGCGGTAATCACACCGGGAAAGCCGCCACCGCTGCCGAGATCGACCCAGGTGACGGGCCGAGGGCAGATCTGAAAAATCTGACTGCTATCAGCAATATGGCGGTGCCACAGCGCATCGACCGTCGATGGCGCCACCAGATTGATCGTTTTTGCCCATTTCTGAAACAGCGTCGCGAAATGTTGAAGTCGTTCCTGTGTTTCACGTGAAACACGCAACCCGTTCAATTCCATTCTGAAAGACTCTCACATCTTGTATCAGGCGCGTTGGCGTTCAAATCCGCGCTGCCGACGCAGGTGCACGAGCAGCAGCGCAATGGCAGCAGGGGTCATGCCCTCGACAATCGCTGCCTGGGCAACGTTGAACGGGCGAGCAACACTGAGCTTCGCCTTGAGCTCGTTCGAAAGCCCCGAGAGCGCGTCATAATTAAAATCGGCCGGTATCCGCCGCTCCTCGTCGCGTTGTTGATCGGCGATCGCAGCCGCCTGCCGATCAAGGTAGACCGAGTAACCTGCCTCGATCTCCAACGCCTCCGCGACCTTTGGCCGGAGCCTACCCAGTTCCTCCGGCCAAACCTGTCGAAGTGCGGCGAAATCATAGGCCGGGTAAGACAAGAGATCGTAGGCCGTCCGGCGCTGGCCATCGAGGTTAATGTTCAAGCCCGCCCGTCGCGCCTCATTGGGCGTCACCGTCAGCGCCATCAGCTGGGCGCGCCCAGCGTCAATCTCGGCCTGATACCTATTGAATCGCTCGGCGCGCTCGGCGCTCACACATCCAAGCTCCATAGCCAGCGGTGTCAGCCGCACATCGGCGTTGTCGGCACGCAAAGTCAGGCGGTACTCCGCACGCGAGGTAAACATTCGATACGGTTCCGTAACGCCGCGCGACGTGAGGTCGTCGATCATCACGCCGATATAGGAGCTTGTGCGGCTCAAATGGAACGGGTCCGAATCGGAACTGCGTAGCGCAGCATTCAGTCCAGCTGCCAGTCCCTGGGCCGCTGCCTCCTCATAACCGGTGGTGCCATTGATCTGGCCCGCGAGAAACAGACCTCTCAGTCGCTTGACCTCAAGCGATGGGGTAAGCTCTCTTGGATCGACATGGTCATATTCGATGGCATAACCCGGCTGCAGTATCCTCGCCGATTCGAGTCCCGGAATGGTCTTGATAAAGGCGGCTTGAACTTCGGCCGGCAGCGACGTTGAAATGCCGTTCGGATAAACCGTGTCGTCATCCAGTCCTTCGGGTTCCAGAAAGACCTGATGTCCGTCGCGCTCCCCGAATTTCACCAGCTTATCTTCGATGGACGGGCAGTAACGCGGCCCGACGCCTTCGATCTGCCCGGAATACATCGCCGAACGCTTGATATTGTCGACAATGATGCGGTGTGTCGCCTCGGTGGTCCTGGTAACGCCGCATTCGACCTGCCGCGTGGTGATGGTGTCGGTCATGAAGGAGAAAGGCACAAGCTCCTCATCCGCACCCTGTCGGCCGACGGACTGCCAGTCGATCGTCTTACCATCCAGCCGGGCCGGCGTTCCGGTCTTTAACCGTCCCAGCCGCAGCCCCAACCGCGCCAGGGTGGCGGACAGGCCGATCGACGGAGCTTCGCCGACGCGACCGGCCGGCGTCTTTTCAGAGCCGATATGAATAAGACCGCGCAGGAAGGTGCCGGTTGTCAAGACCACGGCCGGCGCCTGCAGCCGTCGGCCGTCTTTCATGATGACGCCAGCAACACGGCCATCGATCACATCGAGATCGAATGCGTCGCCCTCGATAATGTCCAAGCCTGGCGTCGCTTCGATTGCAGCGAGCATCGCCAGCCGGTAAAGCTTTCGATCTGCCTGGGTCCGTGGACCCCGCACGGCCGCACCCTTTTTGCGGTTCAGCATTCTGAACTGGATGCCGGCAACATCGGCAACGCGGCCCATCAGGCCATCCATCGCGTCGATCTCACGAACCAGATGTCCTTTGCCGAGCCCGCCGATCGCCGGATTGCAGGACATGATCCCGATCGTGTCTCGTCTGTGGGTAACGAGCGCAGTTTTCGCTCCGAGGCGCGCAGCCGCACTGGCCGCCTCAGTCCCTGCATGGCCGCCGCCGATGACGATCACATCATAGCCACTATCGGTCATATCAAAACTCCAAAACAGCCGGGTTTCTCGTGAACCTGGGGGCGCGCCGCCGGAAAAGGTTTCACGTGAATCACTTGCCGATGCAAAACTCCGAGAAGATCACGTCGAGCAACTGTTCGACGTCCACCCGCCCGGTAATTCTCCCCAGGTATTCAGCCGCAAGCCGAAGCTGCTCGGTGCGCAGTTCAAGATCTGCGTCAATCTCCGAGATTGCCGCGTCGAGCGCTGCCAAACATTTCGTCAGCGAATCCTTATGCCGCTGTCGGCTGGGGATGGCCAGAGACAGGCCACTGAAACGCTCGGCGACAACGCGCCCGATCAGCTGACGCAACTCCGACAGGCCGTCACCGGTCAGCGTCGAAATCTCCAGATCATAGCGATCCGAACCAGTCTCAACGAGATCCTTCTTCGTTCCGACAGTAACATGGGGCAAAGTCTGCTCCAAGTCACCGGGGATCGTCGGATTGCTCATGTCGACCAGCAGCAGCGCAAGATCGGCATCACGAAGCGCAACATGCGCGCGCCGCACGCCCTCCATTTCCACCCGGTCGTCCGCCTGGCGCAGACCGGCGGTGTCATAGAGTTTGACAAGATAACCGTCAATATCGAGATCAACCTGCAGCACATCACGGGTCGTTCCGGCAATGTCGGTGACGATTGCGACGTCACGCCGGGCCAGAGCGTTCAGCAGGCTCGATTTTCCGGCATTCGGAGCGCCGGCGATCACCACTTTAAAGCCGTCCCTGATGATTTCGCCCGCCGAGGACGCTTTGAGATGAAGGCCGATATCGTCGCGAAGCCGCGTCATGTCGGTCCAGACCATATCCGAGACGGACCCCGGAACGTCGTCTTCGTCGGGAAAATCAAGCTCCGCCTCGATCAAGGCCCGAGCCCGGGTTAATCGTTCCGCCCACGAATCGTAAATTGCCGAGACACCGCCGGCACTCTGCTCCACGGCAAGACGGCGCTGCATTTCGGTTTCGGCGCCGATCAGGTCGGCGAGCCCCTCGATCTCGACAAGATCAAGCTTGCCGTTTTCGAAGGCCCGCCGCGAAAACTCGCCCTCATTGGCCATACGAACACCTGGAATATCGCCAAGTTCGGAGAACAATGCTGCCAGCACGGCCTTACTGCCGTGGACCTGCAACTCGGCCACATCCTCGCCGGTAAAGGAGTATGGGGCGGGGAAAAATAGCACTAAGCCGTTGTCGATCGGTTGGTTGTTACGAGTCCGAATCGTTCGGTAGGAAGCCGTTCGGGCAGCCGGTGCCGACCCCGCCAGCCGGATCAATATATCTCTGGTCAGCGGACCGCTGATGCGGACGACCGAAACACCTGCGGGCGGAGCGCCGCTCGAAAGCGCATAGATGGTATCATTCAACATGGCCATGCGTCCGGTTTTCAGTTCGAGTCCCACTCGATTCCCTTAAACAAAAAGCTGGCGACATCGAGACGATGCGCCAGCTCTTATAGGAGGAATCCGGCTAAGGATCAGGTGTTCATCGACTCGAAGAAGTCCGAATTGTTCTTCGTCTGTTTGAGTTTATCGATCAGGAATTCGATCGCATCGGTGGTACCCATCGGCGCCAGAATACGACGCAGAACGAAGATCTTCTGCAGGTCCTGGCGTGGAACAAGAAGGTCTTCCTTGCGTGTGCCGGACTTCAGAATGTCCATCGCCGGGAAGATGCGCTTGTCGGCAACCTTGCGGTCAAGGACGATTTCGGAGTTGCCGGTACCCTTGAATTCTTCAAAGATGACTTCGTCCATGCGGCTGCCGGTATCGATCAACGCGGTCGCGATGATCGTCAGAGAACCGCCTTCCTCGATGTTGCGCGCGGCGCCGAAGAAGCGCTTCGGCCGCTGCAGCGCGTTGGCATCGACGCCGCCCGTCAGAACCTTGCCGGAGGAGGGAACGACCGTGTTATAGGCGCGGCCGAGGCGCGTAATCGAATCGAGCAGGATGACGACGTCGCGCCCGTGCTCGACCAGACGCTTTGCTTTTTCGATGACCATTTCGGCCACCTGGACGTGACGCACTGCCGGCTCGTCAAAGGTCGAGGAGATAACCTCGCCGCGAACCGAGCGCTGCATGTCGGTCACTTCCTCGGGACGCTCGTCGATCAGGAGGACGATGAGGTAACATTCCGGATGATTGGCCGTGATTGAATGCGCGATGTTCTGGAGAAGCACGGTCTTACCGGTGCGCGGCGGCGCGACGATCAGTCCGCGTTGGCCCTTGCCAAGCGGCGCCACCAGGTCGATCACACGCGGCGACAGATCCTTGGAGGTCGGGATCTCGAGTTCCATCTTGAAGCGCTCATTCGGATAGAGCGGCGTCAGGTTGTCGAAATGTACCTTGTGACGAATCTTTTCCGGATCGTCGAAATTGATGGTGTTGACCTTGAGCAGCGCGAAATAACGCTCGCCTTCCTTTGGCCCGCGGATCGGTCCCTCGACCGTGTCGCCGGTTTTCAGCGAGAAACGGCGGATCTGCGACGGCGAGATGTAGATGTCGTCGGGACCGGGCAGGTAGTTTGCATTCGCCGAACGCAGGAAGCCGAAACCGTCCTGCAGCACCTCGACGACCCCTTCGCCGATGATTTCCACATCCTGGCTGGCAAGCATTTTGAGGATCGCAAACATCAGCTCCTGCTTGCGCATCGTGCTTGCATTCTCGACCTCGAGCGATTCGGCGAAAGCCAGAAGATCCGTCGGGGATTTGCTCTTAAGTTCCTGAAGCTTCATTTCAGCCATGAAGTGACCAATACTCTTTTCAATTTCGAAGGGGAAAGGCGATGTTGGGTCGTATTCGGTACTGCGAAAGGGGCTCGCAGACGACTGAAATCTACACACATGCCACGTAGATGAGATGCGCGGAAAATAGCGACTCGTTATCGCCGCCGCAAGGGGGCTGCTTAAAATGAAGCAAATTTAACCTGAGGGAGGATTTGTCCTCAGAATGGCTTCACCACCACGAGGATCACGATCGCGATCATCAGCACTGTCGGCGCCTCGTTCATGAACCGCCAGTAGCGCGCAGAACGGCGGTTTTCGTCCCGCTCGAACGCGCGCACGGCGCTGCTGAAGAACATATGGATCGCGGTCAGCAGCACCACCAGGCCGATCTTTGCATGCAGCCAGCCGCCCTGGAACCCGTAGACCGACCAGGCGAGATAGAGACCGAAGATCCAGGTCAGCATCATCGCCGGCGTCATGATGATGCGAAGCAGCCGGCGCTCCATCACCTTGAAGGTTTCCGACTGCACCGAGCCTGGTTCGGCGTCGGTATGATAGATGAACAACCGCGGCATATAGAACAATCCTGCCATCCAGGAGATGACCGCGATGATATGAAGCGCCTTGATCCAGAGATAGAGATTATCGGGATTCCAGGCGAAAAGCGCAACCGCCATCAGCGCGAAGAAGACGAGCGCAAAATGCGCGCGGCGCCGGGCGTAAGCGCCGGCTCTGCGGTCCGTCTGTTTTTCCATCGTCACGGCTGTGGCACCCGTGAGCCCCGCACCCGCTCGACCAGCAAACGCACATGTTCGGGGTCGGCTTGCGGCGTGATGCCGTGGCCGAGGTTGAAGATCAGCGGTCCATTGCCGAGATGATGCAGAATATCGTCGATACCCTCTTCCAGGGCCCGGCCGCCGGCAACGACGCGCATCGGATCGAGATTGCCCTGAACCGGACCATCCTTCTGAAGTTCGGCGGCAAAGGCCAACGGGACGGACCAGTCGAGACCGATCGCATCCGCTCCGGTCTTCTGACGATAGGTTTTCAGCTGGTAGCCTGCACCCTTGGCGAAGGCGATGATGCGCGCCTGCGGCCGCCGCGCTTTGATCGAAGCGATCATCCGTGCAACCGGCTTGACGGCGAAGGCGTCGAACTCTTTCTCGCCGAGAACACCCGCCCAGGAATCGAAGATCTGCACGGCATCGGCGCCGGCGTCGATCTGCGCCACCAGATAATCGGCCGAAACGTCGGCAAGCAGCATCAGCAGATGCTCGAAGGCGCGAGGATGTTTGTAGGCGAAGAGACGGGCAGGGGCCTGATCCGGGGTGCCGTGGCCGGCGATCATATAGGTCGCAACCGTCCAAGGCGCGCCGCAGAAACCGAGCAGAGTCGTCTCTTCAGGCAATTCCTGCCGCAACCGCCGAACCGTTTCCAGAACCGGTCCGAGATAATCGACAACGTCGTCGCCGTTCAATCTGCCGATGCCCGCTTCATCGATCGGATCCATCTCCGGTCCATGGCCTTCAGTGAAACGAACATTCCGCTTCATCGCGTCGGGAATGACGAGAATGTCGGAAAACAGGATCGCTGCATCGAAGCCGTAGCGGCGGATCGGCTGCAACGTCACTTCAACGGCGTGATCGGGCGTGTAGCAGAGATCGAGGAAGCTTCCGGCGTTTGCCCGGGTCTCCCTGTATTCCGGCAGATAGCGTCCTGCCTGTCTCATCAGCCAGAGAGGAGGAGGGAAGACGCTTTCGCCGTCGAGAACCCTCATGATCTTTCGCCGCCTATCGCTCAAGCGCGTCTTCCCTATAAAAAATCAAAGATATTTTAAAAGGTTTCTATTTCTTAGAGTCGGTGTCTATCAAGGATTAAAATCCATCCACCGCCGATGCCATTTGTCGCGTGTTCGAAGAGGAACTCGAAAGAATTTCTCCGTTCCTGTCAAATTCCGGGGAGAATCCGAATCCGAAAGCGATTCCAGATCCTTGCCGGGGGACGCGTTTTTTCGTGCCTGTGGATAGGCTGTGGGCTGGTGGACGACAAGCCGATTTCATCCCCAGCCTCCACAGGAGCGGTCGAAACCCGTCCGGAAAATTCGAAATGTGGATAAGCAGGCATGTTTTCCCTTGCCCGAGGCAGCCTCGCCGCCTTAGCTCTCCATCATCCAGTCTTTTCAACAGGCAGCGGAAAATAACGTGGAGAACAGAACGAACTTCTTTCATCTACACCTGATTTCTGACTCGACCGGAGAGACTCTCATCTCCGCCGGCCGCGCCGCTTCGGCGCAGTTCAGATCCGCTCAGCCGATCGAGCATGTCTATCCGCTGATCCGCAATCGCAAACAGCTGCTGCCGGTTCTGCAGGCAATCGATGACGCGCCCGGGATCGTGCTCTACACCATTGTCGACCGCGATCTGGCGAACCTGATCGACGAGCGCTGCGTCGAGATGGGTGTCGCCTCGGTCAACGTGCTTGAGCCGGTCATGAATGCGTTCCAGATCTATCTTGGCGCCCCGTCCCGCCGCCGTGTCGGAGCCCAGCATGTGATGAATGCCGGTTACTTCGCGCGCATCGAGGCGTTGAACTTCACCATGGATCATGACGACGGCCAGATGCCGGATGATTACAACGATGCCGATGTCGTCATCATCGGCATCAGCCGGACATCGAAGACGCCGACCAGCATCTATCTCGCCAATCGCGGCATCAAGACGGCGAACATCCCGATCGTCTACGGCGTACCCTTGCCGGAGAACCTGCTCGCGGCAACAAAACCGCTGATCGTCTGCCTGATCGCCACTACCGACCGGATTTCCCAGGTCCGAGAAAATCGTGTGCTCGGGACGACCCAAGGTTTCGACCGCGAGCACTATACCGATCGAGCCACGATCTCCGAGGAGCTGAAATATGCCCGCTCCCTCTGCGCCCGCCACGGATGGCCGCTGATCGATGTTACTCGCCGCTCGATCGAGGAAACGGCGGCTGCCATTGTTGCCCTCCGCCCAAAGCTGCGCTAAGCGCTGACGAAAAGCCGGGAGTGGAGAATCCATGACACCGAAACTCATCCTTGCATCGTCGAGCCCTTTTCGGCGGATGCTGATGGAAAATGCCGGTCTCTCCTTTGAGGCACATCCCGCAGAGATCGACGAAAGGGCGGTTGAAGCGCCGCTGGAAAAAGCCGGTGCGAAGCCGGATACCGTCGCCTGCATCCTGGCCAAGGCTAAAGCCGAAGACGTCAGCGCCCGTTTTCCCGAGAGTCTCGTCATCGGTTCGGATCAGACGATGTCGCTCGGCGACCGCGTTTTCCACAAACCGAAGGATATGGCCGATGCAGCGAACCACCTTCGCGCCCTGTCGGGCACGACCCACCGGCTGAACAGCGCCATCGCGATCGTCCACGACGGCGCCGTCCTGTGGGAGCATGTCGGCCATGCCGAACTGACGATGCGACCCTTGACGGAAGATTTCATCGCCAGGCACCTGGTGCGGGTGGGTGACCGGGCGCTTTCCAGCGTCGGCGCCTATCAGCTGGAAGGCGAGGGCCTTCAACTCTTCGAGAAGATCGAGGGCGACTATTTCACCATACTCGGGCTGCCGATGCTTCCGCTCCTGGGAAAATTGCGAGAATTCGGGGCGATCGATGGATGATTCACGTGAAACACTGGGGCCGAATGCGTTTGTCACGGGCTTTCCCGTCAGGCATTCGCGCTCGCCGCTGATCCATGGATACTGGCTGAAGACGCTTGGCCTGCCGGGCAGCTACCGCGCCCACGAGGTGGCGCCCGATGCCTTTGCCGATTTCATTGCCTCGCTGAAGGACGGCAGTTCCGGTTTTATCGGAGGCAATGTCACCATCCCCCACAAGGAACTTGCCTTCCGGCTCGCCGACAAACCGGACGATCTGGCGCACGAGCTCGGCGTCTCGAATACGCTCTGGTTGGAGAATGGCCTCCTGCATGCCACCAATACCGACGGCCGCGGCTTCACCGCCAATCTCGACGAGCGCCATCCCGGCTGGGACCGTCATGACACGGCCGTGGTCTTCGGTGCCGGCGGCGCAAGCCGGGCGATCATTCAGGCGGTCCGCGATCGTGGCTTTAAGGAGATCCACGTCGTCAACCGCACCGTCGAACGCGCACGAGAGCTGTCCGATCGCTTCGGGCCGAGAGTTCGAGCCCATCCGGTGGGCGCGCTTGCCGAAGTCATGCATGGCGCCGGCCTCTTCATCAACACGACCTCGCTCGGCATGGATGGCGAAGCGGCGCCGTTGATCGATTTTGCGCCGCTTGCAGCGGATGCCGTCGTCACCGATATCGTCTACGTCCCCTTGAAGACACCGATCTTGAGGCAGGCGGAACAGCAGGGACGGCCGATCGTCGATGGTCTCGGCATGCTGCTGCACCAGGCTGTTCCCGGTTTCGAAAAATGGTTCGGCAAGCGCCCCGTTGTCGACGCGGCGTTGCGCGCTCTGATCGTTGCTGACATGGAAGTCCACTGATGCTGAAGATCGGACTCACCGGCTCAATCGGAATGGGAAAATCGACGGTCGGCAAACTCTTTGCCGAAGCCGGAATCCCCTTGAACGACTCCGACGCCGTTGTCCATGACCTCTACGCCGGCGAGGCAGCGCCGCTGGTGAATGCCGCTTTTCCCGGCACGATGAAGGATGGAGCAGTCGACCGGCATGAGCTGGGCCGCCAGCTCACGCTTGATCCCGAAGGCTTTAAACGCCTCGAAGCGATCGTCCATCCGCTGGTTCGCAAACGGGAAATGGAATTTCTGGCGCGACAGCAGGCAGACGGCGCTGAAATGGTTCTGCTCGATATTCCGCTGCTCTTCGAAACCGGCGCCTGGGAAAGAGTGGATGTGATCGTCGTCGTCAGCACCGATCCACAGATGCAGCGTCAGAGGGTGCTTGCGCGCGACGACATGACCGAGGAAAAATTCGACATGATTCTCTCTCGCCAGACGCCGGATGCGGAAAAACGACGCCGCGCCGATTATCTGGTCGACACCAGCCACAGCATTGCCGAGACGAGGACGCAGGTGCTTGAGATCATCGCCGAGCTGAAGAAGCGGATTGCCAAGGGAGATTTCCGGAATGCGTGAGATCATCTTCGATACGGAAACCACCGGCCTCGATAACCGCGCCGACCGTATCATCGAAATCGGCGGCATCGAACTCTTCAACCATTTTCCGACCGGCAACACGCTGCATATCTACATCAACCCGGGAGACCAGAAGGTCCATCCGGATGCGCTCGCGGTACACGGCATTACCGATGAATTCCTGAAGGACAAAAAGCCTTTCGCCGCGGTTGCCGACGAAATCCTCGCCTTCTTCGGCGACGGCAAGTGGATCGCTCATAACGCGACCTTCGATATGGGCTTTATCAACGCCGAATTCGCGCGCATCGGTTTGCCGCCAATCCTGCCGGACAAGGTCATCGATACGCTGTCGATGGCGCGGCGCAAGCACCCGATGGGACCGAATTCGCTCGACGCGCTCTGCCGGCGTTACGGCATCGACAACTCGCATCGTACCAAACACGGCGCGCTGCTCGACTCCGAACTATTGGCCGAAGTTTATATCGAGATGATCGGCGGCAGACAGGCAGCGTTCGGCCTGAGCATATCGGGTCAACCCGGCCAGGCGGCCCGCGGTGACATGGCGATGGAAGACGATATGGCGTTTGCAGCGACGCTCGAACGCCCTCGTCCGCTTGGCTCCCGCCTCAGCCAGTCTGAAGCGCAGGCGCATGAGGCGCTGGTCGCCAAACTCGGCGAAAAGGGCATCTGGGCGAAATACGCCAGCCCGAATTGAAAATGCCCGGGACCGGCCCGGGCATCCGCATGTCAGAATCAAAAGAATTCGATCAGTTCGGAACGGCCTGAACCTTGGCGCGGGCCTGTTCTTCGGCAACGCGCTGAGCGAACATCTGCGTGAAGTCGATCGGGTCGATCATCAGCGGCGGGAAACCGCCATTGCGGGTCACGTCGGCGATGATCTGACGGGCGAAGGGGAAGAGCATACGCGGGCACTCGATGAAGAGAACCGGCAGCATGTGCTCCTGCGGGAAACCGGCGACGCGGAAGACGCCGCCATAGACGAGTTCCGTATGGAACACCGTCTTGTCGCCGTCCTTGGCTTCGGCATTCAGCGACAGCACGACATCGAAATCCGTGTCGGAAAGCGGGTTGGCGTTGACGTTCACATTGATGTTGATCGTCGGAGCCTTGTCGCGGGCCTGCAGCGAACGCGGCGCACCCGGATTTTCGAAGGAGAGGTCCTTGGTATATTGCGCAAGGATCGAAAGAGTGGGGTTCGTCGCACCGTTGCTGTTGGTATCGTCTGCCATTGGCTTTTCCTCGAAGGGCATGGGAATGGTGCCGCCATCTAACATTTCGGGGAGGGGCTTACAACCCTGGGCGCAAGCCGCACCCGATCGCCGGCAAGACCTCAGTCACCGAGATGTTTGCCGGACCATGGCGAGTTCCGGTCCGGTTCCCTATGATAGTCCTCCTCGTCCAGATCGACCACCTTTGAATTGGGGTTGCGATCGCGGAAATCGGCTTTTGGGCCGTCGGAAAAGCCGCCTTTGGCGTTGACGACGACAAAGCGTTTGGCGATCGACCGCCAGACGAAATCGCGCACCGGCGGAATGAGAATGAGGATGGCGATGATATCCGTGAGGAAACCGGGAATGATCAGGAGCAGCGCGGCAATGACCGTCATCGCCGGCCTCAGCAGATCGCGTCCGGGCATCACGCCGTTCCGTCCTTCGCTCGACATCCGGCGCAGGATACCGATCCCTTGCCGGCGCAGCAGGACCACGCCGAGAGCGAAGCTCGCCATGACGAGCGCAAGGGTCAGCGCCAGGCCGATCGCCCGGCCGACGACGACGAAGCCGGCAATTTCGCCAAGCGGCAGCAACAGAATGAAAGCCGGCAGAATTGAAAAACGCATGGTTGTCATGTCCCGGGCTTTGCCGGTCTCCTCGTGGCGCTGGCGAAGATGCCAGCCATGATTTGAATCATCTGTATAGGCGGACTATATGGGAGTACAAATCAGAGATGTTAACGGCGGTTGCGATACGACATGAGTTCGAACGACTTCATCACATTATTCTTCCTGGTGGCGGCGGTGCTGATCTTCTTTCAGCTTCGCTCCGTGCTCGGGCGCCGCACAGGAAATGAGAAGCCGCCGCGCGATCTCTATAGCCCGCGAGATGCGGCTCCGCCCGAAGCTGCTGATGCCGGTAAGGTCGTGACCCTGCCGCGCCGTGATGCGACGGCCGATGATGAGGATCGCTTCTCCGCCATCGACGCCTTTGCCGCACCGGGGACACCGCTGAATGAATCGCTGCGCGCGCTCAACAAGGCCGATCCTTCCTTCAGCCCGAAGGAGTTTCTGAACGGCGCCCGCATGGCCTACGAAATGGTCGTCATGGCCTTTGCCGACGGCGACCGCAAAACGCTGAAGAGCCTTTTGTCCCGCGAGGTCTATGACGGCTTCGAGGCGGCGATCGCCGAGCGCGAGGCCCGGGGCGACAAGGTCAAGTCCACCTTCGTCGGTATCGACAAGGCCGAGATCACCCATGCCGAGACCAAGGGCAGCGAAGCGCAGATCACTGTGCGCATCGTCAGCCAGCTGATATCGGCAACCTATGACAAGGCGGATGCGCTGATTGAAGGGGACGCCGAGAACGTCGCCGAGGTCAACGATCTCTGGACCTTCGCCCGCGACACCCGTTCGCGCGATCCGAACTGGAAACTTGTGGCGACCGAATCGGAACATGAGTGATCAGGCATCGGACTTCGTCCTGCAGGCCATCAGCTTTGATAATCTGGAAGGCTGGAAGGATGATGATCCCTCCAGCCTTTTTGAAGTGATGCGACGCTGCCGCCGGCAGATCACCGACGTCAAATCCTATCGCACCGGCTCGCTTGGCCTGAGCGCGGAGGATCTGCTTCCGCTTCTTGTGGACGCTGAAAATTTTACCCCGTCGTCGCCCGCAGTGGCGCGCGCCTTTTTCGAGACGCGTTGCCGGCCATTTCTGATCCGCCGCCAGGACGGCAAGTCCGGTTTCGTCACCGCCTTTTACGAGCCGGAGGTCGAGGTATCGGATCGGCCAAACGAGCTCTTCCGTTTTCCCTTCTACAGTCGCCCGAACGATCTGATCGATCTCGATGACGGCAATCGCCCCGCCGAATTGGATGGATCCTATGTTTTCGGCCGCTTGCATGATGACGGCCGCATTGGCGCTTATCCGGATCGCCGCGAGATCGATCAGGGCTTTCTCGCCGGTCGCGGCCTGGAAATCGCCTGGGCGAAATCGAAGGTCGATGTCTTCTTTGTACATGTGCAGGGTGCCGCGCGCCTGCGCCATCGCGACGGCCGAATCGGCCGCATCACCTATGCGGCGAAGGCCGGCCATCCCTTCTCGGCGATCGGCAAGCTCTTGATCGAGCGCGGGGAGATCGACCGCGCCGAGATTTCCATGCAGTCGATCCGCGCCTGGCTGGCCCGCAATCCCGAGCGGGTGGACAAGGTGCTATGGCACAACCGCTCCTATATTTTCTTCCGGGAAGCGGCGGCTGCCGATCCTGAGGCCGGTCCGATCGCCGCCGCCAAGGTGCCGCTTCTCGCCGGGCGCTCGCTCGCGGTCGACCGGCTGATCCATACCTTCGGCTTCCCCTTTTTCATCCGCGCCGACAGCCTCACCCATCTTGATCACGGCCGCCCCTTCCGCCGGCTGATGCTGGCGCTCGATACCGGCTCGGCGATCGTCGGGCCGGCGCGCGGCGATATCTTCACCGGTTCGGGAGACTTGGCCGGAGAGCGCGCCGGCACCGTCCGCAACGATGCCGATTTCGTCATCCTCATCTCCAAAGCCGCCGCCGGACGATTCGACTGATGGCCAGGGATCGCAAGCTCAGCGTCGATGAGAGGATCCTGTGGGGCAAGGTTGCCCGCAGCACGCGGCCGATGCCGGGCAAGGCCGGTGAGCTTAGCGAACTCGATGCCTTTCTCGTCGAAACGGAAGCGGCAGCCGAACGGCAGACAGCCGAAAAGCAGACCTCCGTTTCGCCGACGGCAGCACAGCCGGCTCCACCGTCGACGCCGAGGCAGCCGGCCAAGGTGCACCATCCGCTGGAACGGCCGGTCAAGCGCAAGATCGCCAAAGGCCGTCTGGCGCTCGAGGCGCGCATTGACCTGCATGGCTTGGTGCAGAGCGAGGCCCATGTCATTCTTCTCGATTTTTTAATCCGCGCCCATGAGCGCGGCATGCGCCATGTGCTTGTCATCACCGGCAAGGGCAGCTCGCTGGGCAGCGAAGGTGCATTGAAGCGGGCCGTCCCCCTGTGGTTCTCGAAGCCCGAATTCCGCTACCTGATCTCCTCCTACGAGCCGGCCGCCCAGCATCATGGCGGCGAGGGTGCGCTCTATATTCGTCTGTCGCGGCGGCATGGGGAAAAGCCATGACACCCTTCGGAGAGGCGGTTCGCAGGCTGAGAGTGCGCAAGGGTGTCTCGCAGAAGGAGATGGCCGAAGCGCTGAACGTCTCTCCCGCCTATCTCTCGGCGCTCGAACATGGCAAGCGCGGCCTGCCGACATTCGACCTGCTGCAGCGCATCGCCGGCTATTTCAACATCATCTGGGACGAGGCCGAGGAACTGTTTCTGCTTGCCCGTTCCTCCGACCCCCGCGTCGTCATCGACACGTCAGGCCTGCCGCCGGAATATACCGATTTCGCCAACCGGCTGGCCCGGCGGATCCGTAAGCTTGACAGTGCTGAGATCGCCCGGTTATCGGCTGTTCTCGAAAATGGCGGCAAAGGCGACGGAAAAGCGTCATAATCCCCTGTTTTATGGCTGGTTCAGGGGACTTGCCATTGGGAACCGGGCTCAAAAAACCTATATACGAAGGTGAAGAAAGCCGGTGATTCGCAGGGCGCGCCGCCGCTTTACGACAACAGGGAAAATCTCGACAGAATGAGCGATACATCCGCGACGGAAAACGGCGTAAGCACCGAATATGGCGCAGATTCCATCAAGGTCCTGAAGGGCCTCGACGCTGTGCGCAAGCGCCCCGGCATGTATATCGGCGACACCGACGACGGCTCCGGCCTGCATCACATGGTCTACGAAGTCGTCGACAACGCGATCGACGAAGCGCTGGCCGGCCATGCCGACATCGTCACCGTCACTCTTAACCCGGATGGCTCGGTGACGGTCACCGATAACGGCCGCGGTATCCCGACCGACATCCATAGCGGCGAAGGCGTCTCGGCAGCCGAAGTCATCATGACGCAGCTGCATGCCGGCGGCAAATTCGACCAGAACTCCTACAAGGTCTCGGGCGGTCTCCACGGCGTCGGCGTTTCCGTCGTCAACGCGCTCTCCGTCTGGCTGAAGCTGAAGATCCGCCGCCAGGGCAAGATCCACGAAATGAGCTTCACCCACGGCGTGGCCGATGCGCCGCTGAAGGTCACCGGCGACGCGCCCGATGAGACCGGCACGGAAGTGAGCTTCATGCCGAGCAGCGAAACCTTCACCATGACGGAGTTCGACTACGGCACGCTGGAGCATCGCCTGCGCGAGCTCGCCTTCCTGAACTCCGGCGTCCGCATTCTGCTGACCGACAAGCGCCATTCCGATATCAAGCAGGAAGAGCTGCGTTATGATGGCGGCCTCGAGGCTTTCGTCGCCTATCTCGACCGTGCCAAGAAGTCGCTCGTCGACAAGCCGGTTGCCATCCGCGGCGAAAAGGACGGCATCACCGTCGAAGTGGCGATGTGGTGGAACGACAGCTATCACGAGAACGTGCTCTGCTTCACCAACAACATTCCCCAGCGTGACGGCGGCACCCATATGGCCGGCTTCCGCGCGGCCTTGACCCGTCAGGTGGTTTCCTATGCCGACAATTCCGGCATCACCAAAAAGGAAAAGGTGACGCTGCAGGGCGAAGATTGCCGCGAAGGCCTGACGGCGGTGCTGTCGGTCAAAGTGCCCGATCCGAAATTCTCGTCGCAGACCAAGGACAAACTGGTTTCCTCGGAAGTCCGCCCTGTCGTCGAAAGCCTCGTCAACGAAGCGCTGAACACCTGGTTCGAGGAGCATCCGAGCGAAGCCAAGATCCTCGTCGGCAAGGTCGTCGAAGCCGCCGCTGCGCGCGAAGCGGCCCGCAAGGCCCGCGAATTGACCCGTCGCAAGGGCGCGCTCGATATCGCCTCGCTGCCCGGCAAGCTTGCCGACTGCTCCGAGCGCGACCCGGCCAAATCCGAAGTTTTCCTCGTCGAGGGCGATTCCGCCGGCGGCTCGGCCAAGCAGGGCCGGTCGCGTGAGAACCAGGCGATCTTGCCGCTGCGCGGCAAAATCCTGAACGTCGAGCGCGCCCGTTTCGACAAGATGCTCTCCAGCCAGGAAATCGGCACGCTGATCACCGCGCTCGGCACCGGCATAGGCAAGGATGAGTTCAATGCCGAAAAGCTGCGCTATCACAAGATTATCATCATGACGGACGCCGATGTCGACGGCGCCCATATCCGCACCCTGCTGCTCACCTTCTTCTTCCGCCAGATGCCGGAACTGATCGAGCGCGGCCATCTCTACATCGCCCAGCCGCCGCTCTATAAGGTCGCACGCGGCAAGTCGGTGCAGTATCTGAAGGACGAGAAGGCGCTCGAGGAATATCTCATCGCCCAAGGCCTGGAGGATGCGGCATTGAGGCTCGGCAGCGGCGAGGTCCGCACCGGGCAGGACCTGCGCGAAGTCATCCTCGATGCGCTGCGCATGCGCGCTTTGCTCGACAATCTCCATTCGCGCTACAATCGCGCCGTCGTCGAACAGGCGGCAATCGCCGGCGCGCTCAATGCCGAGCTCGTCAGCGATCAGGCAAGAGCGCAGGCATTGGCGAGCGAGGTCGCAAGCCGTCTCGACATCATTGCCGAAGAGACCGAACGCGGCTGGCAGAGCGACTTGGCGAGCGATGGCGGCCTGCGCCTTGAGCGCATGGTTCGCGGTGTCAAGGAAGTGGTGGTGCTCGACATGGCGCTGATCGGCTCCTCCGACGCCCGGCACATCGACCAGCTGACCGCGCGCCTCAAGGAAATCTATCAGACGCCGCCGTCGCTGCACCGGCGCGAAGGCGACATCGAGATTTCAGGGCCGCGCGCCCTGCTCGACGCGATCTTTGCCAGCGGCCGCAAGGGTCTCAGCATGCAGCGCTACAAGGGCCTCGGCGAGATGAATGCCGAGCAGCTCTGGGAAACGACGCTCGATCCGAATGTCCGTTCGCTGCTGCAGGTCAAAGTTGCCGATGCCACCGATGCCGATGGCCTCTTCGCCCGCCTGATGGGGGATGAAGTCGAGCCACGGCGTGAATTCATCCAGGACAATGCGTTGAGCGTCGCAAACCTCGATATCTGATCGATATGCCTTCAACAAAAAGCCCCGCCGTCGCAGAACGGCGGGGCTTTTGCTTATTCTGATCTCGCTCAGTTGCCTAGGAAATGGCCGTTGAAGGCGAGCTCGGAGAGCGGCTTGCGCTGGCTCGGGACTTCGCGCGCCTGATTGCGCTCTGAAAGGACGCTCTTGTCGGCCAGACGGCCGACGGCAATGCCCGCTTCGACCCGGTAACCCTCGGGGATATCGAAGGTCTTTCTGATGTCCTCATGTTTGATGCCGCCCATGCCGTGGGCATAGAAGCCGGAAAGGCGCGCTTGCAGCGCCAGGTATCCCCAGGCTGCACCGGCGTCGAAGGAATGGGTGTAGCTCGGCTTTTCCTCGCCGGACCCAGCAACGCCGGTGAAGCTGCGTGAGACGACGAAGATCAGCGCCGACGCGTTCTTCGCCCATTCCTGATTGGCGTCGACGAGCAGTGCGACGAATTTCTCCCAATGCTCCGAGCCCTTGAGGGCATAAATGAAGCGCCAGGGCTGCTGGTTGGAAGAGGACGGCGCCCAATGGGCGGCTTCGAGCAGGCTGAGCAGCTGTGCCTCCTCGATGATTTCGCCGGTAAAGGCGCGGGGCGACCAGCGGTCGAGAAACATCGGATCGATCGGATATTGGGATTCGCGGTTATTGCTCTGCGTCATGCTTGTTCCAGGGTTGGGGCACAAAAATTGTTGAGGTCAATCGGTCCAGACGATGTCGAGTTCCTCGCGGAAGGCGAAACGCTTCAGATGATCGTCGATCACGCCCTGCATCCTTGCCTGCTGGTCGAGATCGGCAACGGAAAGCGTCATGGTGAGCGCCGCATCGTCGGCGGCGAATGTCACCTCGGCGCTATCGCTGAACGGCACCCGGCCCTTATGCGGATCGAAATCGACGCTGAACTTGTGGCTCCAGTGTTTGCAGAGCTGCTGCAGGTAGCGGCTCGCATGTTCGGTGCGTACGACGGCCTTGGAGAGGTGCATGTCGAACTCCATCTCATGTTGGACAACAGCATGTCGCGCAAAACTGTGCAGCGGTTTTGCGATAACGACACGCGTAAAACAAGGACCTAAAGCGCGGGCCAAGCGAATCTGAAAGATCGTGACGCGCTTTAGAGCCAAGTCATATTTCCTGCTTCGCCGGCTTGGCAAGCGCCGTGTCGTCGCAGTTGGGTGGACGGACTGTCTCCATAAAGGCGGCCTTACGCGTGCGCCGAAGCAGAGTAATGGACTGCTTCAATCAATCGGTCGGAGCAGTGCGTATGCTGGTGAACGGAAAATGGACGGAAGACTGGCAGCCCGTTCAGTCAAAGGATGAAAAAGGCGGCTTCGTCAGGCAGATTTCGAGTTTCCGCAATTGGGTGACGCCGGATGGCAGCGCCGGGCCGACGGGCGAGGGCGGTTTTGAAGCCAGCCTCGGCCGCTACCATCTCTACGTCGCCTATATCTGCCCCTGGGCCTCGCGCACCCTGATCGGCCGTAAACTCAAAGGCCTGGAAGATGTCATTTCCGTCTCGGTCGTCGAACCGGTGCTGACAAAGCAGGGCTGGCGCTTCGGCGACTATCCCGGTGCAACGCCGGACCATGTCAACGGCACGACCTACATGCATGAAATCTATACGAGGGCAGCGCCTGACTTCAGCGGCCGGGCCACCGTGCCGGTTCTTTGGGACAGAGAGAGGCAGACCATCGTCAACAATGAATCGGCCGATATCCTGCGCATGCTGAACAGCGGCTTCGGCGATCTGGCGAAAAATCCGATCGACCTTTATCCCATCGAAAGACGCGCCAAGATAGATGCTTTCAACGAACGCATCTATCCCGCCCTCAATAACGGGGTCTATCGCGCCGGTTTTGCCACCACGCAGATCGCCTATGAGGAAGCCTTCGCCGATGTCTTCTCTTGCCTCGAGTGGATCGAGGCACTTTCGAAGGCCGGTCTTTCCTCTTCGCGGATCACCCCACGGAAAGCGATATCCGCCTTTTCGTCACGTTGGTGCGCTTCGACGTCGCCTATCACGGCATCTTCAAATGCAATCTGCGCCGGCTTTCGGATTATGCCAATTTGCGCGCCTTCTGCCGGCGCATGCTGGATTGGCCGGGCATTGCCGAAACGGTAAATCTCGACCACGTCAAGCGTGGCTACTACTCGGTCGAAAGCCTGAACCCGACGAAAATCGTTCCTGCCGGTCCGGATCTCTCCGAAATTTTCTAGGAACGCCGTACCGCTTCCGGGCAAAGCCGTAATGACACCGATGAATAATTCGTTCATAGGTGGCTGCAAATTCGTTTTCGATGAGGAGGCATTCCATGAAGCTGATGCGTGTTGGCGAAGCAGGTCGTGAAAAACCGGCGCTTCTCGATGCCGATGGCAAGATCCGCGATCTCTCGGCGCATATCGCCGACATCGGCGGCGAGGCAATCTCGCCGGCTGGCCTTGCAAGGATCGCCGCGCTCGATCCGAAGGACCTTCCGGAACTTGCGCCCAGCCGGATCGGCGCCTGCGTTGCCGGCACGGGCAAATTCATCTGCATCGGTCTCAATTTTTCCGACCATGCCGCCGAAACCGGCGCCACCGTGCCGCCCGAGCCGGTGATCTTCATGAAGGCGACTTCGGCGATCGTTGGCCCGAACGACACCGTTCTCATCCCGCGCGGTTCCGAAAAGACCGACTGGGAAGTCGAACTCGGCGTCGTCATCGGCAAAACGGCAAAATATGTCAGCGAAACCGAGGCGCTCGACTACGTCGCCGGCTACTGCGTGTCGCATGACGTCTCCGAACGCGCCTTTCAGACGGAGCGCGCCGGCCAGTGGACCAAGGGCAAGTCCTGTGACACCTTCGGCCCGATTGGCCCATGGCTGGTCACAAAGGATGAGATCGCCGATCCGCAGAACCTCGGCATGTGGTTGAAGGTCAACGGCCAGACAATGCAGAATGGCTCGTCCAAGACCATGGTCTATGGCGTCGCCCACATCGTTTCCTATCTCAGCCAGTTCATGTCGCTGCATCCGGGCGATATCATCTCGACGGGGACGCCGCCCGGCGTCGGCATGGGCATGAAGCCGCCGCGCTACCTCAGGGATGGCGATGTCGTCGAGCTCGGCATCGAAGGTCTCGGCAGCCAGAAGCAGAGCTTCGTTGCCGATCGTTAACGACGCTTCCTCAGCGGAACCTTAAGCTTTCCGTTCTATGGTGATGCCAGAGATCAACTCTCTGGCATTTCCTGTGCAGGTCTGGGACGTCCATGTTGCTGTGCAACAAAAACCTGTTAGTCTGCGTTACGTGCCAGCGTGCGGAAAGAGCCTGATGTCGATCAATCGACGTCATCTTTTCGATAGAGAAAGGCGGCGCCTTCTATGTTTTATCAGCTTTATGAATTGAATCATGCCGCCATGGCGCCGTTTCGCGCCGCGGCTGACATCATGCGATTTGCCTATGCCAATCCGCTGAACCCGTTTGCCCAGACGCCGTTTGGCCGTACGATGGCGGCAAGCCTCGAAATGTTCGAGCGCACGACACGCCGCTACGGAAAGCCTGAATTCGGATTGAAGCAGACGGTGATCGGCGATCAGACGGTTTCCGTTCGTGAAGAGATCGTCTGGTCGCGATCCTTCTGCAACCTCCTGCATTTCTCGCGCAACGTTCCGCCCGGCCGCGCCAGCGATCCCCGCATCCTGATCGTCGCGCCGATGTCCGGCCATTACGCGACGCTGCTGCGCGGCACGGTCGAGGCATTGCTGCCGAGTGCCGATGTCTACATCACCGACTGGATCGACGCACGCATGGTGCCGATGACGGAAGGCACCTTCGATTTCGACGATTACGTCGATTATGTGATCGAGATGCTGCATTTCCTCGGTCATGACACTCATGTGATCGCCGTCTGTCAGCCGTCGGTGCCGGTGCTGGTCGCAGCCGCGGTGATGGAGGAGGCCCAGGATCCTCTGTCGCCGTCATCGATGACGCTGATGGGCGGCCCGATCGACACGCGCATCAACCCGACGGCGGTCAACAAGCTCGCCCAAGAGCGGTCGCTGCAATGGTTTTCCGACAATGTCATTATGAACGTGCCCTGGCCGCAGCCGGGCTTCATGCGACCTGTCTATCCGGGCTTCCTGCAGCTGTCGGGCTTCATGTCGATGAACCTTGACCGGCACCTCGTCGCCCACAAGGAGTTCTTCATGCATCTCGTGAAGAACGACGGCGAACCGGAAAAACATCGCGATTTCTATGACGAATATCTCGCCGTCATGGATCTGACCGCCGAGTTCTATCTGCAGACGGTGGAACAGGTCTTCATGAAGCATTCGCTGCCGAAGGGCGAATTGATGCACCGCGGCAAGCGCGTCGATCCGGCGGCGATCCGCAACGTCGCGCTGCTGACCGTCGAGGGCGAGAATGACGACATTTCAGGCGTCGGCCAGACCAGGGCGGCGCAGACCATCTGCGTCAACATCCCCGAAGATATGCGCATGCACTATCTCCAGCCGGATGTCGGCCACTACGGCGTTTTCAACGGCTCGCGATTCCGTCGCGAGATCGCGCCGCGCATCGTCAATTTCGTCCGCCAGCATTCTCGCGTCGCCGTCAAACGCCCGGTGCAGCGCGTCATCAAAGGCGGACGGACAGCGTGATTCAGTAACCTCTGAATTAGCAACGCCGATTCAAGGCTTTGTCCGATTTCGCCGGCAATCGTCTTGAAGGCGGTTCTTGCGGTTACCACATCGATTTCCAGCGTTCGGCATCTTGCCGGGCGCCGAAATCGAGGATACCGCACGATGAACCAGTCAGCATTGCTTCGACCGGATTGGACTCCGGCTACCATTGCCCTGATGATTCTCGGCTTCATGGTTTTCTGGCCTCTGGGTCTGGCCATGCTTGCCTATATCATTTTCGGCGATCGTCTGCGCGGCTTCAAGCGCGACGTCAACCAGGCGACCGATGGTTTCTTTGCCTCCTGCCGCCGTTCGCATGGCCGTCACCGCCCGCATTTCTCGACCGGCAATGTCGCCTTCGACGACTGGCGTAAGGCCGAGCTCGACCGGATCGAGGAAGAGCGCCGCAAGCTCGACGAAATGCGCGAGGAATTCGACGAATATCTGCGTGAACTCCGCCGCGCCAAGGACCAGGAAGAGTTTGATCGCTTCATGCGTGACCGCAAGAACGCCAAGCGCGACGATAACGGCCCGGTCGCAGAGTTCCAGACGCCGTAAAGGCTTAGAACATGTCGCGCAAAAGTGTGAAGCGGTTTTGCGAATCTGAAAGATCGCGACGCGCTTTAGGCGATGAAATGATGACCGGCATCGCACCGATGCCGGTTTTTCCATGTCTGCCTGCCTCGCAAATCGTTTAGATTCAGCGGCGAATCGTATAGAAAGGCGCCATGTTTCCGCTTCTGAAGACACGGCCAAAGGCGCGAAAGCCGGCTCCGCCCGAAACGCGGACGCTCGACGTCGCCGGCCGGCTCATGCCGCTGACCATCAAACAGCACGATCAGGCGACCCGTATCACGCTGCGCATTGAGCCGGGCGGGCGGGCCCTGAAGATGACGGTGCCGAGAGGCCTGGCGGCGCGGGAGGTCAATGCCTTCCTTGATCGGCACCAGGGATGGCTGCTCACCAAGCTCGCCAAGTTTTCAATCGATACCAGCTTAAGTGCCGGCGGCAAGATCCTCCTGCGCGGCGTTTCCCATCGCATCGAGCACACGGGCAGCCTGCGCGGCTTGACGGAGGTGGTCTTTTTGGATGGCAGTCCTGTGCTGCGCGTCAGCGGCCTGCCCGAACATGTCGGACGGCGCATCGCGGCCTTCCTCAAGAAAGAGGCGCGCGCCGATCTCGAACGGTTGGCGGCGATGCATGCGGCAACGATCCGGGCGCCGATCCGCTCGATCTCGATGAAGGATACCCGCAGCCGTTGGGGTTCCTGCTCGTCGGAGGGAAATTTGAGTTTCTCTTGGCGTATCGTCATGGCGCCGCCTTCGGTGATCGACTATCTCGCCGCTCATGAAGTCGCCCATCTCAAGGAGATGAACCACGGCCCTCGCTTCTGGGCGCTCTGCAAGAAGCTTTGCCCCGGTATGGAGGACGCGAAATTGTGGCTGAAGCGGCATGGCAGCCAGCTGCACGCCATCGATTTCGATTAGACACAAGCCCCGCTAAATACAGCTTTCCATGCAAATTGGCTCGACTCTTGCCGCATTTCGTGTCACTTCGCTGCCATGAAAACCGATATCAAGATCTGTGGCTTGAAGACGCCCGAAGCGATCGATCGCGCGCTGAAACGCGGCGCGACCCATATCGGTTTTATCTTCTTCGAAAAGAGCCCGCGTTACGTCGAGCCCGATGTGGCGGCAAAGCTTGCCGAACCCGCCCGGGGCAAGGCGAAGATCGTCGCCGTCGTCGTCGATCCCACCAATGACGATCTGGACGAAATCGTGTCGCTGCTGAAGCCGGATATCCTCCAGCTCCATGGCAACGAGAGTCCCGAACATGTGCTGACCATCAAGGCGCTCTATGGTCTGCCTGTGATGAAAGTCTTTTCCGTGCGTACGGCCGACGATCTCAGGCGCGTCGAAGCCTATATCGGCATCGCCGACCGCTTCCTCTTCGATGCGAAAGCGCCGAAGGGTTCGGAACTGCCTGGCGGCAACGGGATTTCCTTCGACTGGAGCCTTCTCGGCTGGCTCGACGGCAGCATCGACTACATGCTGTCCGGCGGGCTGAACAAGGACAATGTCGCGGATGCGCTTGTGAACACCAAGGCACGTGGTATCGACGTCTCCTCGGGTGTCGAAACCGAGCCCGGCGTGAAGAGCGTCGCGATGATCGATGAATTTTTCGATGCGGTCGAAAGGGCGGAAACGCCTGTGACGGCCTCAGGGAGTTGAGAGTGAACGAAACGCCTAAACCGAATTCCTTCCGTTCCGGGCCCGATGAAGATGGCCGCTTCGGCATTTATGGCGGTCGTTTCGTTGCCGAAACGTTGATGCCGTTGATCCTCGATCTGCAGGATGAGTGGAACAAGGCGAAGAACGATCCGGCCTTCCAGGCGGAACTGAAGCATCTTGGCGCCCACTATATCGGCCGGCCTAGCCCGCTTTATTTCGCCGAACGGCTGACGGCCGAACTCGGTGGCGCGAAGATCTATTTCAAGCGCGAGGAGCTGAACCACACCGGTTCGCACAAGATCAACAATTGCATCGGCCAGATCCTGCTTGCCAAGCGCATGGGCAAGACGCGGATAATCGCCGAAACCGGCGCCGGCCAGCACGGCGTCGCCTCCGCAACCGTTGCCGCCCGCTTCGGCCTTCCCTGCGTCGTCTACATGGGCGCCACCGATGTCGAGCGGCAGGCGCCGAACGTTTTCCGCATGAAGCTGCTCGGCGCCGAAGTGAAGCCGGTAACAGCCGGCAGCGGCACGCTGAAGGACGCGATGAACGAGGCGCTCCGCGACTGGGTCACCAATGTCGAGGATACCTATTACCTGATCGGCACGGCGGCCGGCCCGCATCCCTATCCGGAGATGGTCCGTGACTTCCAGTCGGTGATCGGCGCGGAAGCGAAAGAGCAGATGCTGGCCGCCGAAGGCCGCCTGCCGGATCTCGTCGTCGCAGCCGTCGGCGGCGGTTCGAATGCGATCGGCATCTTCCACCCCTTCCTGGATGATTCCTCCGTGAAGATCGTCGGCGTCGAAGCCGGCGGTAAGGGTCTGCAGGGCGACGAACATTGCGCCTCGATCACCGCCGGGTCCCCCGGCGTTCTGCACGGCAACCGCACCTACCTGCTGCAGGACGGCGACGGCCAGATCAAGGAAGGCCATTCGATTTCGGCCGGTCTCGATTATCCCGGCATCGGTCCCGAACATTCCTGGCTGAGCGACATCGGCCGCGTCGATTACGTGCCGATCATGGACCACGAGGCGCTCGAGGCTTTCCAGACCCTGACCCGCCTCGAAGGCATCATTCCGGCGCTTGAGGCCGCGCATGCGATCGCCGAGGTCATTAAGCGCGCCCCGAAGATGAGCAAGGACGAGATCATCCTGATGAACCTCTCCGGCCGCGGCGACAAGGATATCTTCACCGTCGGCAAGATTCTGGGAATGGGACTGTAAGACATGACCGCACGCATGGACAAACGCTTTGCCGAGCTGAAGGCCGAGGGCCGTCCGGCGCTCGTGACCTATTTCATGGGCGGCGATCCTGATTACGATACCTCTCTCGGCATCATGAAGGCGCTGCCGGAAGCGGGCTCCGACATCATTGAGCTCGGCATGCCCTTTTCCGATCCCATGGCGGATGGGCCGGCGATCCAGCTGGCGGGTCAGCGGGCGCTGAAAGGCGGCCAGACGCTGAAGAAGACGCTGCAGCTGGCAGCCGATTTCCGCAAGAGCAACGATGCGACGCCGATCGTCATGATGGGCTATTACAATCCGATCTACATCTACGGCGTCGAAACGTTCCTGGACGATGCGCTGGCCGCCGGCATTGACGGCCTGATCGTCGTCGACCTGCCGCCGGAGATGGATGACGAACTCTGCATTCCGGCGATCCGCAAGGGCATCAACTTCATCCGCCTGGCGACGCCGACCACCGACGAAAAGCGCCTGCCCACCGTGTTGAAGAACACCTCCGGCTTCGTCTACTACGTGTCGATGAACGGCATTACCGGTTCGGCACTGCCAGATACGTCGCTGGTTTCCGGCGCAGTGGCGCGTATCAAGCAGCATACGGAGCTGCCCGTCTGCGTCGGCTTCGGCGTCAAGACGGCCGAACATGCAAAGGTCATCGGCGGCTCGGCCGACGGCGTCGTCGTCGGCACCGCCATCGTCAACCAGGTCGCGACGAGCTTGACCAGCGATGGCAAAGCGACGGCCGACACCGTTCAGGCGGTCGCAACGCTGGTGCGCGGCCTTTCCTCGGGAACACGCTCGGCGCGCCTTGTTGCTGCCGAATAGTTTTCCCACATTGGCGCTATTCAACCAGGAGAATTCGAGTTGAACTGGATCACCAACTACGTTCGCCCGCGGATCAATTCCATGCTGGGCCGTCGCGAAGTGCCGGAGAATCTCTGGATCAAGTGCCCGGAAACGGGCGAGATGGTCTTCCACAAGGACCTGGAAGGCAATAAGTGGGTGATCCCTGCTTCCGGCTACCACATGAAGATGCCGGCCAAGGCCCGCCTTGCCGACCTTTTCGACAATGGTGAATACGAATCGCTGCCGCAGCCGAAGGTCGCCCAGGACCCGCTGAAATTCCGCGATTCGAAGAAATACAGCGATCGTCTGCGTGACAGCCGCCTGAAGACCGAGCAGGAGGACACGATCCTCGCCGGCCTCGGAAAGGTGCAGGGTGTGAAACTCGTGGCCGTCGTGCACGAATTCAACTTCATCGGCGGTTCGCTCGGCATCGCCGCCGGCGAGGCGATCGTCAAGGCTTTCGAACGTGCGACGTCGGAAAAATGCCCGCTGGTGATGTTCCCGGCTTCCGGCGGTGCGCGCATGCAGGAAGGCATTCTCTCGCTGATGCAGCTGCCGCGCACGACTGTTGCGGTCGATCTGCTCAAGGAATCCGGCCAGCCATACGTCGTCGTGCTGACCAACCCGACGACGGGCGGCGTCACGGCCTCCTATGCCATGCTTGGCGATATTCACCTGGCCGAGCCCGGCGCCGAAATCGGCTTTGCCGGCAAGCGGGTGATCGAGCAGACGCTGCGTGAAAAGCTGCCGGAAGGCTTCCAGACCTCCGAATATCTGCTGGAACATGGTATGGTCGACATGGTTGTCAAACGTCACGACATTCCGGAAACGCTGGCGCGCATCCTGAAGATTCTGACGAAGAAGCCCGTATCGGCAGCCAACGACGTGACTCGTGGAGCGATCGCCTTGGCGGCGAGCGCCTGATATCAGGCAAGCAGGCGGGGTGCCGAATTGATACCCAGAGGCCAAACCGCGGTGAGTGAGGCAGCGCAGGAGATCGAAAAACTCATGGGATTGCATCCCAAGGGGTTCGATCTGTCTCTCGATCGCATTACCCGTCTTCTCGACCAACTCGGCAATCCGCACCGGAAACTGCCGCCGGTGATCCATGTCGCCGGCACCAACGGCAAGGGCTCGGTAACGGCTTTCTGCCGGGCTCTGCTGGAAGCAGGCGGCTACAGCGCCCATGTCCACACCTCGCCGCATCTCGTCAACTGGCACGAGCGCTATCGCATCGGTGTGGCGGGCGGGCGCGGACAGCTTGTCGATGATGCCGTCTTCGCCGATGCTGTCCGACGCGTGGCCGAAGCCAATGCCGGGCAGCATATCACCGTCTTCGAAATCCTGACGGCGGTCACCTTCATTCTGTTTTCCGAACACCCGGCCGATGCCGCGATCATCGAAGTCGGTCTCGGCGGCCGTTTCGACGCCACCAATGTCATTTCCGATCCGGCTGTGTCCGTCATCATGCCGATCTCGCTGGATCACCAGCCCTATCTCGGCGACAGGGTGGAACTGATCGCGGCTGAAAAGGCCGGCATTATGAAGCCCGGACGGCCCGTCGTCATCGGCCATCAGGAATATGATGCGGCGCTCGACGTGTTGATGTCGACGGCCGAGCGGCTGCATTGCCCGAGCGCCGTCTTCGGGCAGGATTTCATGGCGCATGAGGAATATGGACGGCTGGTCTATCAGGACGAGTACGGGCTTGCCGACCTGCCGCTGCCGCGCCTTCCCGGTCGCCATCAATATGCCAATGCCGCCGCTGCCATCCGCGCCGTCAAGGCCGCCGGCTTCACCGTCACCGAGACGATGATGGAAAAGGCGATGGATTTTGTGGAGTGGCCGGGCCGGCTGCAGCGCCTCAGCGAGGGCCGGCTGCTATCGCATGCGCCCGCCGGCGCCGAGATCTGGGTCGATGGCGGGCATAATCCCGGAGCGGGAGAGGTGATCGCCGAAGCCATGGCTAATTTCGAGGAGCGCCAGCCGCGGCCGCTTTTCCTGATCATCGGCATGATCAACACCAAGGACCCGATCGGTTATTTCAAGGCATTCACAGGCCTGGTCGAGAAGGTGTTCTGCGTGCCGATCCGCGGCAGCGACGCGATGATCGACCCGGTGATATTGTCGAACGCCGCCTATGATGCCGGTTTGATCGCCGAACCGATGTCGACGGTCGGCGAGGCGCTGGAGGCGATAAAATCGGCCCTCGACCCGGCGGCACTGCCGCCCCGCATCCTTGTCGGCGGCTCTCTCTATCTTGTCGGCGATGTGCTTGCCGACAACGGCACGCCGCCGAAATAAGCAGACGAAAAAAGCCCGGTCGAAGCCGGGCTTTTTCATGCGATATGAAGACGATATCGATCAGGCGGCGTTCGAAATCCAGTTCGAAAGAGCTGTCTTCGGCTTGGCGCCGACCGAAATATCGGCCACTTCGCCGCCCTTGAAGATCGCAAGCGTCGGAATGGAGCGCACGCCGAACTGGGCGGCGAGTTCCGGATTTTCATCGATATTGAGTTTGGCAACCTTGATCTTGCCTTCCATCTCGACGGAGATTTCCTCGAGGCTCGGAGCGATCATCTTGCATGGACCGCACCATTCAGCCCAGAAATCGACGACGACGGGTTCTGCGGATTCCAGAACTTCCGACTGGAAGTTATTGATATCGACTTTCACGGTAGCCATAGGCTGCTCCTTTGACCGAAGAAGATGTTGAACCACATGTGATGGTGCGGCGCCAAATTTTCAATGTCCGGTATTTCACTTTGTCTTGAGTCCTGCAAGCGCCAAACCGAGCGCCTTTTCGCTCAGCGTATAGAGCGACGCATTCTCGGTATAGACGAGCATGCAGTCGATGCGTTTGCCGGGATAGAGCGGCGCCAGGATCTCACGATAGATCGCGAGCTGAGCCTTATGTGCGAAAGGGATCGCCTCCTCGGTCGAAGGCGGCACCCGATTGGTCTTGTAGTCGAGAATGACGACGCGATCGGCAAGCACGGCGAGCCGGTCGATACGGCCGGAGACCGCGTAGCGCCTGTCTTCAAGCGTCAATGTTCCCATGATCGAAACTTCCGGCAGGGTCTCTGCCCCGAGAACCGGCTGCAGACCCTCTTCGTCCATTAGTTTCAGAACCGAATCGACGAGCCGGCGGCGTTCCGCTTCCGGCCAGAACCGCGCCGCCCGCTCGGCATAGCGGCGTGCGGCATCCGGCCGTTCGACCGGCGGAATGTCGGGAAGCGCCTGCAGCATGCGATGGATCAGCCTGCCCTTTTCCAGCGAACGATCGCTGCGCTCCTTCTCGCCGAACAGCGGCGAAGCGACAAACAAGCTGCCCTCGTCTTCGTCGACGATCGTCCCGGCGCCGGATGGGCTGAGGGGACGGGGCAGCTCAGCCTGCGGCGGTAATGGCCGCAACAGGCCTTCCGGCAACGCCTCCTGACTGTCGCGCGCCTCGTTGCGATCGAGACGCTCGAAGCGCCGCTCCACCCGCGGCACGCGCCAGCGGATGCCCGGCCATTCGCCGTCAGGGCCGGAGAAAGTGGCCGCCTCCACATGCGGATGGCCTTCGCTGAGCGCGGCTGAGATCATCATGTGCCAGGTATCGTTATTCACACGAACGCCACGATAGCCGCAAACAACAAGCCGGTCGGCGGCCCGCGTCATGGCGACATAAAGCAGCCGGCGATACTCCTCTTCCGCCAGCATCTGGATGCGTGCGGCATCGTTTTGCGTCAGCGAATTGGCGAGGTCGGAGACGGGAACCCAGGCCGGCAGCGGCGGCTCGTCCGGATCGGTTTCGATCAGGCGAAGCTTCGGCAGATGTGTATGCGCGAAGGGCTTGGAGCCGCCATCGACGAGGAAGACGATTGGTGCTTCAAGACCCTTGGAGGCATGCACGGTCATGATCCTGACCTCGTTGCGCCCCTTGTCCTGCTCACGCTTCACCTCCGGCGCTTCGAGCTCCAGCGTCGAGATGAAGGATTGCAGCCCGGGAAGGCCGGAACTCTCGTGGTCGAGGGTAAAGGTCAGGAACTCGTCGAGAATATCGCTGACCTCGGTGCCGAGACGAGCGAGGAATTGCCGCCGCGCACCATGGCTGCCCAGCACGCGCGCATAGAAATCGTGGACCGACAGATGCCTCGACTGCCGAAGAAACAGCTCCAGCCTTTCGACGGCAGCACGGAAACGTTCGGTGCCGTCGGCCGCAAACCTCTTGAGATGGCTCCAGACGCTCTCGTTGTCGCCCCGTAGGCCGGCGATCGCAAAGATATCGTCCTCGGAAAAATCGAAAAGCGGGCTTTTGAGCACGGCAGCGAGTGAAAGATCGTCCTCCGGCAGAAGCAGAAAACGGCCGAGCGCCAGCAGATCCTGCACGGCGATATGGCTGGTCAGCGTCAGTCGGTCGGCGCCGGCGACGGGAATGTCGCCGCGGCGCTTCAAGGCGCGTGTCAACGCATTGACGAAGGCGTCGCGTTTGCGCACCAGAACAAGAATGTCACCGGCTTCGATCAGCCGCTCCTTGCCTTTGTCGACGATCGTTTCACGGCCGACGAGCGTGCCGATCGCATGGGCGATCCGCCGCGCGAGGATTGCGGCCGGCGCGCTTTCCGGCGTCGCATCGAAGGGCGCCGTCCAATCCTCTTCCTTCACCACCGCCTCAGGCGCGACCATCTCCCAGAGGTCGACGGCGCCAGGATGCCCGATTCTGCTGGAACGATGCACGACCGGTTCGCCGACAGCGCTGAGACCCCGCGCATTATCCGATGTCCTGAAGATCTGGTCGACGGCCTCGAGCACGTCGGCAGTTGAGCGGAAGGAGAGCGGCAGCCGCACGGAGGAAAAGCTCTGCCCGCTGTCGGAGACCCGCCGCCGCGTCCGGTCGCTCTCTTCGGAAAAACGCTCGGGCCGCGCCCCTTGAAAAGAATAGATCGACTGTTTCTCGTCGCCGACGGCAAAGAGCGTGCGCACGACCGGTCGGGCGCTCTCGCCGGAAAAGAAGTCCTCGGCGAGCGACTGGATGACGCTCCATTGGATCGGGCTGGTATCCTGCGCCTCGTCGACGAGGATATGATCGATACCCCGGTCAAGCTTGTAATGGATCCAGGGACCGACGCCACTCTTCGTCAGCAGGTCGGCGGTGCGGGTGATCAGGTCTTCGAAATCCAGTTGGCTGCGCTGCTTCTTCAGCTCCTCGTAGTCGTGGTTCAGCCGACCGGCGAGCACCAGCGCGGCCTGCGTGGCGCCGAACATTCGCATCATTTTCAACCGGTCACGGCTTGCCGCGACATGCGCACGGGCGGCGGCGATGGCACCCGTCAACTGCGGCGCCTCCGCAAGCATGGCCTTGACCAGGAACTGCGAGTCCGATTTCGGCTCGCCTTTTGCCGTCAGGAAGATCTTCTCCAGCATTTCGGCGCGCCTGGCATCGTCCCGCTCCCGGCCGGCAAGCCTGAGCCCATAAGCAACCTCCTGCGCCTTGGCGCCGCCCTTGTGGTCGGCAAGCGACAGATAAAGCTCCAGCATGCCGCCCGAAAGCTCCGGCAACGGCCAATATTGCGCGGCGATCCGGCTTTCCGTATCGCCCGCGGCAAGGCCGAGCCTGTCGCGCAGAACCGCCTCCACGCCACCCCGCCGTTCGGCAGCCGCCGTGAAGCGGCGAATCGCGTTGCGGTTAGCGACGATGTCGGCGAGCAGGTTCTCCAGCCCGGATTCGTCGCCGAGATTGAGCACATAGGCGAACGCCTCGGCAAGGGCGCTGCCTTCCTCCGGCGCGGTCGCCGTCAGCAGCGCCCGGCGTGCATCGGAAAGCAGTGCCGCCGCCGCGCGATCGTCGAGGACCGAGAAATGCCCGGCAACATTGGCCTCCAGCGGGAATTGGTGCAGCAGCGCTTCGCAGAAGGCATGGATCGTCTGGATCTTCAACCCGCCCGGCGTTTCCAGCGCCTTGGCAAACAAACGGCGCGCCTCGGCAAGCTTCAGCCCATCGGGCGCCGTACCCTCGATCTGCATGATCCGCCGGCTGAGATCTTCGTCGTCAAGCACCACCCAGTCCGCCAGCCGTTCGAAGACGCGGTTCGACATTTCGGAGGCCGCGGCCTTGGTGTAGGTCAGGCAGAGAATGGCGGACGGCCGCGCGCCGGCAAGCAGCAGACGAATGACACGCTGGGTCAGGACATGCGTCTTGCCGGAACCGGCATTGGCCGAAACCCAGGCCGAGCGCTCGGGATCGGAGGCGATTGCCTGCTGAATCGTCGTCCAGCCGATCCAGGCGCCGGGATCGTCGTCAGTCGGAAGAGCGGTCTGGTCACTCATCGCCGCCGCCTTCCTCGGTCTCGGCCGTCGACCATTCGGAAACACGGGCGAGATGATCGTAATCGCCGCCGAAATCAAATTGCTGCGCCGGAATGAGCCGCGAGGTGAAGCCCTTTTCGCCGGACTGCAGCAAACTGACGAACTTGATCAGTTGGTCGATCGAGTCCCCGGCAAGGTCCATCGCCGATTTCGCCTTGTCGCTGCGGGCCGAGTTTTCGTTGTTCACCGTATCGACCTGAAACCGGCGTCCCGGACGCAGGCGGACATAGAGCAGATCCTGCGGGATGAGACTGCCGGCATCGCGGAAGGCGCCGGCGTTCAAAGCCGCCGCTTCCAGCGCGAGCTGCGGATCGAGAAGCGCGCGTGCCTGTGCCGGTGAGGGGTTGTAGCCGGTCTTGTAATCGATGATATCGGCCGCGCCCGGTCCTGTAATATCGATCCGGTCCGCAACGCCGTTCAGCCGGATATTGATCGCCTCCAGCTCCACGCCGCCGCGCACTTCCGTCAGCGTCCTGCGGATGGCGGGACGTCGTCCGGCTTCCCATTCGAGGAAGGCACGGGCCACCTCGCGAAAGCGCGGCCGCCAGACGGCATCAATATGCGGCGGCAGCTTTTCCATGTTGAAAAGCTCGGTAAGAATCCGCTCCATCGCCGCTGCCGCCTCCGGCGTGCCGGCCACATGGGCCTCGCGGACGAACCGGTCGACGATCGTGTGATAGAGCGTTCCGCGTTCGGCCGCTCCCGGGTCGCGGTTGAAGGCATCGACCGGATCGAGCCGCAGGATGCGACGGGCATAGATCGCATAGGGATCGCGGCGCAGCCGTCCGACTTCGCTGAAGGAATAGGATTTCGGCTGCAGCGCCAGCGGCGGTTTCGGCGAGGGCCGCTGCGCCGGAGCCTGGGCCTCTCCCCGATCGATGAGACCGGCCCATTGCAGATACCGGTCACCGCGCCCTCTCAATGCCGCCTCAAATGCCTCTCCGCCGAGCGCCAGCAGCCGCTGCAGCCAGCGTGAGGCGACGGTCGGCGTCGATCCTTGGCGCAGCGCTCTCGAATAGATCAGGTGGCGCGTGCCGTTCGCCATCTCGAAATCATGCGCCAGCTGGCCGATGCGCCGCTCCGGCGGTTCGAGCCCGATCTCCGTCTTCATCATGCGCGGAATGAAGGGATTGTTGGCGCTTTGCCCTGGCCAGGAGCCTTCGTTCAACCCGCCGAGGATCAGCGTGTCGACACTCTGCAGGCGGGCTTCAAGCGTACCGAAGATGAAGAGACGGGGATGGCTGAGTGCCCGTGGCTTCACCGCATGGCCGGCGGCGAGCGCGGCCATGATGTCGATCCATTGCGGCCCGTCGGCCTCCATCTGGCCGTTCGTCTCGATCACTTCGCTGAGAAGCGAGGCAAGGGCGTCGCCTGCCTCGTGCGACCAGAGATCGGCAAGATTGCCGTGCGGATCTGCCGCGACCGCTTCAAGCGAACGGCCGGTCCGCTTCGCCCATTCGGACAGCGTGAAACTTGCCGTCTTGCCGCGCTCCTCCGGCCGGTGCCGGACCAGCGCGGAAGCAAGCGGCTCGGTTGCGCGGGTAACCCGGCGGGCAAGCTCGGATGCGGCCTCGGCGGCCTCGGTTGGCAGCGCCTTGCGCCATTGCGGCGGATGGCGGTCGAGGGCCTGTTCGCCGAGCTGGTGGGTCAGGAGCAATTCAAGTGTGTTGATATCCACCTCCGCCACACCGCCGCGCAGCGCCAGCAGTTCGAGCGCTTCGGTGGCGGAAATAAGGGCATCGCGGTCGAGGCCGAAGCGCGCCAGCGGATGTTTGAGCAGCGACACGATCGCCACCGGATCGCCCGGCCGCAGCGCCGCCTCCAGCAGCAGTTGCAGCAGGGTGCCCTGCGGCATGGCCGAAAGCGGCGTGCCGGCCGAATCGTCGGCGAGGATGCCGAAGCGGGAAAGCTCGGCCATCACCCGACGGGCGAGATTGCGGTCCGGCGTGATCAGCGCTGCCCGGCTTTCGCCGTCCTGGCCTGGTCTTTCCAGCGCCAGCCTGAGCGCGATGGCAATTGCGGTTGCTTCCTCGCGCTCATTGGCAGCTTCGATCAGCGAAACATCGCCGAAGGCTGAATCCAGCGCTCCCTCGGGGAGCGCGCCCTTCCAGGCGCCCCAGTCGCTGGTCGCCTCTGCCGGGGCGAGCGCGCACGAGAGGATTTCGGCGCGCCGATCGAGATCGGCCTCCGGCCTCTCAAGCAGGCTGATGTCGGCTCGCGTCAGCCTCAGCCTCTTCAGCAGCGAGGACAGGCCATATTGCGGATGGCTCCGGCTGGCCGGATTGGCATGCTGGCCCGGTGCCGGTTCCGGCGCCACCATTTGCCAATGCCTATCGGGCATGGAGAGATCGAGGCCGGGAAGGACGATCACGCCTTCGGGCAGATTGGCAACGGCGGCGATGAGATCGGCCGTGGCAGGGACCGAACCCGTCGAACCGGCGATGATAATCGGCCCCGCCGGCTTCGCCGCAGAAATCCTGGCTGCCTCGGCCCGCAGAATGGCGTTTCTGTGCCGCGCCGGCGAGGACTTGCCAAGCTCGGAAAGCCGCTCCGGCCAAAAGGCGCTGGCGATCTGCAGGAACTCCGCCGTCAGCTGCCACCAGGCGGCGTAGTCGCCGGTGTCGAGTTTCGACAGTTCCGTCCAGTCGAGATCCTCTGTTTCGATGGAATCGATCAGCTCCGCGAGGTTGCGGGCGAGCCAGATCGCGTCCGCCGGGCTTGCCGGCGCAACGAGGGGCGAGTCGGAATGGATATGGCGGACGATCTCCGGCAGTTTGTTTCGCCAGGCAAGGATCAGCCGCGCCAGTTCCAAGAGCCGGGCGGTATTCGACAACGGCTGGGCGAGATCGATCGTTGCCGGCAGCGCCTCTTCGAAATATCCGCTGTCGTCATCGGTTTCGCCGAGGGGACGGATCACCGGCAGGATCGCCGAGCGGCCGCCGAGCAGGTCGACGAATTCCGACCGCAGCACACGCACGGCGCGGCGGGTCGGCAGGTAGATCGTCACCCTGGCGAGCGACAGCGAATCATCGGGCTCATGCCGAAAGAGTGGCGTCAGGCGTCCGTCGCAAAGCGTCGTCGCCAGCGTTTTCAGGAAGGGGAGGCCCGCCGAGATCGTCAGGATGCGTGGCTGGTGCCGGTCCGCCATGAGCTCACGCGAACGCCCGCAATCGGCGGATCGTTTCCTCCGCTTCGCCGATCGCCTCTGGTGTTCCCACCGTCAGCCAATGGCCTTCGAGCATAATGCCGAACAGCCGTCGGCCCGCGATCGCCTTGTCGAAATAGATATTGAGGTTGAAAGGATCCTTTGGCGCATCGTCAAGCAGTGCCGGATTCATGGCGATCGCCCCGGCATAGACGACGGGATTGGACGGATCGTCGCGATACCGCGTCAGCCGGCCATCTGCAGCGAGGCTGAAATCGTTCTTGCCGTTGTGACCCGTCGTATCCTCAATCCTGACGCAAAGCAGCGCCATGTCCATGTGCTCTGCGTCGAAGAATCCGGCTAAGTGCTGCAGATTCGTCGGCCGTCCCGGCTGTTCGCCGATCCAGAAGAGATCGGCATTCATGACGAAGATGTCGTCACGGTCCAGCAGCGTCAGGCCCTTCGCCAGTCCGCCGCCGGAATTCATCAGCCCGTCCCGCTCGTCCGATATGACGATGTCGAGGCCGCGATACTTGCCGAGATGCTCGAGCATCTGCTCGGCATGATGGTGAACGTTGACGACGGCCCGCTCGACGCCGGCCGAAACCAGCGCGTCCAGCGAATAGTCGATCATCGGCTTGCCGTCGATCTTCACCAGCGGCTTCGGAATCGTATCGGTGATCGGGCGCATGCGGGTCCCGAGACCCGCGGCCAGTACCATGGCTTGTCTGATGGTCATCTTGATCCGGAACTTATGATTCGCTCTGGCCTATTCCAGCCCTTGCACACCAATCACGCAAGGGGGTAAGCGCCTCGTGCTCGAGCGCGACATTCAGATAAGCGAGTGTGCGCGGCATATGTTTGAGATAGCCGGGCTTGCCGTCCCGCTGCAGCAGCCGCACCCAGAGACCGGCAAGCTTGCAATTGCGCTGCGCCGACATGATCGCCCATGCTTTCAGAAATCCGACTTCGTCAAAGCCGCCCTGTCTGCGGCGAAGCGCCATATAATCATCCATCAGCTGCCGGAAAAGCTGCGGCTCGATCGTGACGCGGGCGTCCTGGACAATGGAGGCAAGGTCATAGGCGGTGGGCCCGATCATGGCGTCCTGGAAGTCGATGAGGCCGATCTTTCTGATGCCCGGCTCCTGCGGCCGCCAAATGATGTTCGGTGAGTGGAAATCGCGCAGCAGCAGGTTCTTTTCGACCGTGGCAAGTTCATCGATCAGGGCGTCCCAGATCGCCAGATATTCCTTGCGCTCTGCCTCCGAGGGGGCGGTGCCGCGCTTCCAGGCAATGTGCCAGTCGAGCAGAAGCTGCACTTCCATTTTCATCGCCGTGCGATCGAAGTCCGGTATGTGATGCCTATGGGTGGCGGAAACCGGTATATCCTGCGGAAATTGCATGGAATGAAGATGGGCAAGACAGGCGACGCTTTGCCGGTAACGCTCGACGATCGGCCGCCCCTCGTCATCGAGCACGCCTTCGGTGCCGAGATCCTCGATCAAGAGGATGCCCTTGTCATAATCGACCTTATAAATCTCCGGCGCCGCAAATCCCCGTTCGCGCAGCGCATTGGCAATCGCAACGAAGGGATAGGCGTTCTGTGCCAGATGTGCGACCTTGGGATAGGGCTTGCCGTCGTGGACCGGCGGTCCCTCGGGATGCGGCTGCCAGTCCATCAGGATGAGACGGCCCTTGATGCTCTCACGATAGATCGCCTCGTAGGCACGCAGCGACGCATCGCCAGTCAGGAAGCGACGTTTGGCATCGGAACAGCCTGCGTCTTCGAGGAAATTGCGGATCGCCAGGACGCGCCGGATGCGCAAAGCCTGTGCGCCGGCGGCGCTGATCGTCGCCCGGCGGCCGTTGCCTTCATGGGTCAGCGTCAACGTGATGCATTCCTCAGGCAACTCGCTCGCCGCCATCTCCGGCCATTCGACGAGGCATATGCCGTTCTGCAGGGCCTCGTCGAAGCCGAGCTCCGTCAATTCGCCGGGATCGCCGAGCCGGTAGAGATCGAAGTGCGAAACCGGGATACGCAGGTCGTAGGATTGCACCAGTGTGAAGGTCGGGCTCGGGACTTCGAGCCCATCGTCATCGGCAATGGCACGCAGGATCGCACGGGCAAGCGAGGATTTGCCGGCGCCGAGATCGCCCGACAGGGCAAGACAATCGCCGGCCTTCAAGGCCAATGCCAGGTCTTCGCCGAGGCGAACCGTGGCCGCTTCGTCCTTCAGGAACAGCGAGATCGTATCGTCAGTCGTCATTCGGCGGCGGCGGAATGCGGTATGTTGACCGAGGGGATACGGCAGACGACCGTCGTGCCCTTGCCCGGCTCGCTGTCGATCGTCACGTCGCCATGATGCAGGCTGACGAAGCTGTCGACGATCGACAGGCCGAGGCCGGCGCCGCCGCGTTTGCCGCTTTTAGCCCCGGTCGCGAACCGGTCGAAGACCGTCGCGATCATGTCGGGCGAAATACCGGGGCCGCGATCGCGGACGGAGAAGACGAAATCCGTGCCTTCGCGATGGCATTCCAGCGAGATCGAGGTGCCCTCGGGCGAGAAATTCGCCGCATTGGCAAGCAGCTTCAAAAGGATCTGCTTCAACCGCTGCGGATCGGCGACGATCGAACCGAGATAGGCGGGGGCGGTGATTTCAAGCGCAACGCCGCTTTCGTGCAGCCGGTCAGCGATCTGCATCGAGACGTCGTCGAGCAGGTCGTTCAGATCAATCTCGGCATAGTTGAGCCGCATGATGCCGGCATCGACGGTCGCCAGGTCGAGAATGTCGTTGACGAGGGTCAGCAGAACAGAGGACGAGGTCGAGATATGATCGATATATTCGGCCTGCCGGTCGTTCAGCGGCCCGACGCCCTGCGTGCGCAGGAGATCGGTGAAGCCGATGATATTCGTCAGCGGCGAGCGAAGTTCATAGGAAACATGCTGAACGAAATCGTTCTTCAACTCATCGGCTTTGCGCAACGCCTCGTTCTTCTCGGTCAACGCCCGCTCGGCCCGCACACTGTCGGTCATGTTGACGAAGGTCAGCATGGTCTGCGCGTTCGGCAGCGGGATAACGGCGTAATCGAGCACGAGGCCGGAGAAGAGTTCCAGCGTCCCCTGGCTCGAGCGGCGCTCGTCATCGAAGCTGGTGATCAGTTCCGCGAAGGTCTTCCAGCCGTCCGGCCGGTCATAAGACGGCGCGCAGGCCTCGCCCAACGCGCGGATATGAGTGCCGGGCTTGGCTTCGGTTTCAGTAATGCCCCAGAGCGCCCGGAAGGCCGGATTCGACAGGCGGATACGTCCATCGGGCCCGAATACCGCCACCCCTTCGGAAAGGTGATCGATCGTCTCGCCCTGTACCTTAACCAGCGTGTTGTAGCGCGTTTCGAGATCAACCTGCTCGGTCAGATTTTCGAATACCCAGGTGGCGCCGCCCTGCGGATGAGCGGTGGCGAAGACGCGCAGCGTCTGGCCGTTGGGCAGGTGCCAGAGATCCGATTGCGTGTCGAGCGCGCGATAGACGGAAAGGGCGGCTTCCTTCCAGCTTTTCCAGTTGAGCTGGTCCGGCAGCTTCTTGGCTGCCCGCAGCCGTTCGAGCAACTCGCTATTATCAGGCCGGCCTTCGAGGAAGGCGATATCCAGTTCCCAGAGGGCGACGAAGGCCTGGTTGTAGAATTGCAGCCGGCGCTCGCCGTCGAAGATGGCGACGGGTGTAGCGAGATGGTCGAGCGTTTCGGCATGGCTCTTCAGCGTCCGTTCCAGCTCGGCGCGTACCGCTTCGATGTCGGAAACGTCGACCGCAATGCCGGCCGAGCCGCCGGGAACCTTGACGTCGACGACGTCGAAGAATGTCCGGTTGCCGCGCACGACCGTCGAGATCGTGTCATGAAAGGGTGATTCCGGCGTCGCCGTCGCGCGGATGCGTTCGCGCGCCACGGTCGTCAGCATCTCGCGGCCTTCATTGATCGCCTGCTGCGGCGAGCGTGCCTCGACCGCGTCGCCATAAGCCTGGTTGACCCAGGTGAGGCGGCCCGCCGGGTCGCGCTGCCAGGCCGGCATGTCGATCGCGTCGAGCATTGTCTGAAAGGCCGAGATCGAGGTCATCAGCCGGTCGCGCTCGATCCTGAGTTCGGCAAGCTCGGCGCGCAGATTGTTGAGCGCCACGAAGCGGACAAAGGCGCGTCCGCCGGAAACCCGGCCCTGCGCCTCGAGGATTTCATCGCGGATGGTTTCGACGACCATGTCAAAGCTCTGCGCGCCGTCACGCAGCCGGTCGATCGCCTTTTCCAGATCGGCGGCCGAATGCGATTTCAGCCAGAGGCCGAAGGCGAGGAATTCGCCGTCCTGCGGCGCGCCGGTCTCGGGCGGAAGCTGGCCGAGAAGCTCGGGGCGCGCATTGCCGTCCCAGATGACGATCCGCCGGTTCTTGTCGGCGATCAGCGCCTGATATTGCGAAATGCGCTGCTGGGCATCGGAGAGCGCCGAGCGGATTTCGCGGCTCTCGTTTTCCAGATTGCCGCGCTGGCGCACGAGCCACAACGTTGAAAGCAGCGCCGCCGAGATGACGCCGATGACGACGGAAACGCCGATGACCTGCGAGGAGGTGAAGAGGTGAGCCGCGGCCGCCTGCTGCTCGCCTTGTGCCAGAACCGGCCGCGCCAGCCCGACAAGCGCCGTGCCGGCCGCGCAGGTTTTCAGGAAGCGCGCCAATGATCCATGCTTTTGCTTTGCGGCCTCGCGTGCCGTTGCAGATTTATATTCTTGGCCTGCCGAGAGCGGGCGGCGACCGGCGCGAGCGCCGTCATCCGCCTGACCGTGCAGGCTGTTTTTCATTTCCGACATCCGCGGTATGTCTCCGTCCTTCAATGTGCCGCATTACGACAAGACATCCCATTTTCGGAGCGGTCGGACGGCGTCCGGCGTCCCGAATCAAGTCTTAAAACAATACTTCGGAAGGGAATCGGCGGGAAGGGAGCGGCCAAAAAATAAGCCGCGGCGTTTGTCAATGCCGCGGCTTCTACATCTTGTGGATATTAACGATAAGATTAATATCTGTAGTGGTCGGACTTGAACGGTCCCTTCGGCGAGACGCCGATATAAGCAGCCTGTTCCGCAGAAAGCTCCGTCAGCTTCACGCCGAGCTTGTCGAGATGCAGGCGCGCGACCTTCTCATCGAGATGCTTCGGCAGAATGTAGACCTTGTTCTCGTACTGGCCGGGCTTGGTGAAGAGTTCGATCTGCGCCAGCGTCTGATTGGTGAAGGAAGCCGACATCACGAAGGACGGGTGGCCTGTCGCATTGCCGAGGTTGAGCAGACGGCCTTCGGAGAGAAGGATGATGCGGTTGCCCTTGGGGAACTCGATCAGGTCGACCTGCGGCTTGACATTGGTCCACTTGAGGTTCCGCAGCGCGGCGACTTCGATTTCATTGTCGAAGTGGCCGATATTGCCGACGATCGCCATGTCCTTCATTTGACGCATATGGTCGATGCGGATGACGTCCTTGTTGCCGGTCGTGGTGATGAAGATATCGGCCGAGGAAACGACGTCCTCGAGCAGCACGACTTCATAGCCGTCCATGGCGGCCTGCAGGGCGCAGATCGGATCGGCTTCCGTCACCTTGACGCGGGCGCCGGCGCCGGAGAGCGAAGCGGCAGAACCCTTGCCGACGTCGCCGTAACCACAAACGACGGCGACCTTGCCGGCCATCATCACGTCGGTGCCGCGGCGGATGCCGTCGACCAGCGATTCCTTGCAGCCGTATTTATTGTCGAACTTCGACTTGGTGACGGAGTCGTTGACGTTGATCGCCGGGAAGGGCAGCAGGCCCTTCTGGCTGAGCTGGTAGAGGCGGTTGACGCCGGTCGTGGTTTCCTCGGTGACGCCCTTGATGGCATCGCGCTGCTTGGTGAACCAGCCCGGCGAAGCGGCGAGGCGCTTGTTGATCTGGGCGAAGAGGATTTCTTCTTCTTCCGAATGCGGGTTGGAGAGCACGTCCTCGCCGGCTTCGGCGCGGGCGCCGAGCAGGATGTACATGGTGGCGTCGCCGCCATCATCGAGGATCATGTTGGAAAGACCGCCATCGGCCCATTGGAAGATCTTGTCGGTATAGACCCAGTAATCCTCGAGCGACTCGCCCTTGATGGCGAAGACAGGCACGCCGGCGGCGGCGATCGCGGCAGCGGCATGATCCTGCGTCGAGAAGATATTGCAGGAGGCCCAGCGGACTTCGGCGCCGAGCGCAACCAGGGTTTCGATCAGCACGGCCGTCTGGATGGTCATGTGCAGCGAGCCGGTGATGCGCGCGCCCTTCAGCGGCTTTGTCTCGCCGAATTCGGCGCGGCACGACATCAACCCCGGCATTTCGGTTTCGGCGATCGTAATTTCCTTACGGCCGAAATCCGCAAGCCCGATATCGGCGACGACATAATCTTTTTCAGTGCTCATAGAGGTCTCCAGGCTGAAAAACGTCTCAAAAATTGGCGCAGGCGCAAGCAAGCGCACGGCATATCCGCCGTTTAGCAGGCTTCGCCCGGGATGGCAATAAGGATATAAAGAAGTCTTTATATGTTTATATGAACTCGGCCGAGCTCACATTTCTTCGCCGAACTTGTTCTGGATCAGCTGATCCAGCGCTTCCAGGGCTTCCTGAGCCTGGCTGCCGCTTGCCGAGACGACGACGCTGGAGCCGGGGCTTGCCGCAAGCATCATGAGACCCATGATCGAGGTGCCGCCGACCGTCATTCCATCCTTGGAAACGGTGATGGCTGCATCGAAATTCTCGACCATCTGCACGAATTTAGCGGAAGCGCGAGCATGAAGGCCGCGCTTGTTGATGATAAGGAGTTCCCGGGAAAGCGATGTCATGAAGCGCCGTTATTTTCCGCTGAGCACGCGGCTCGCGACATTGATATATTTCCGCCCGGCTTCGGAAGCCTCCACCAGCGCCTTCTCCATGTTGTTCTCCCCGCGTACGCCGGCGAGTTTGATCAGCATCGGCAGGTTCATGCCGGCAATGACTTCAGTATGGCCGCTGCTCATGACCGAGATGGCGAGGTTGGACGGCGTGCCGCCGAACATGTCGGTCAGGATGACGACGCCATGGCCGTCATCGGCGCCGGAAACGGCCTGCAGAATGTCCTGCCGTCTCTGGTCCATATCGTCTTCGGGGCCAATACAGACCGTCTCGATAAATTTCTGAGGACCGACGACGTGCTCGACAGCATGACGAAACTCTTCAGCCAGCTTGCCATGAGTGACAAGCACAAGTCCGATCATGATATTACTGCTCCCATATACGCAAACGGTGGCCCCAATATCGCAATGCAGCAATTACGTCCACCGGTGGGGGCACATCTTGGCCATGAAAAGCCGAAGTGCAAGACAAAAATGCAAATATATAAGGCAGATTGATCAATCCGGACGGCCTCAATCTCCGATATCAGGGGCTTTTGCCATCAGGATTGCAAGCGGTGAAGACACGCCTGTGAGCAACCGCAATGCGGGAAGTGAAACACCGGCGGCAAGGCTGACCATTTCCCCTTCGGGAGGCACACGGTTCTCACCGGAAGCGCTGCCCGGAAGCACGGCATAATGCATGGCCGCCTGAGGGACGTGGTCCTGCCGAACGATGCCGGTGCCGCGAAGTTCGATGAGCCCGGCGATCGACGGCGGGCAGGTGGCGATCACCGTGCCGGTCTCTCCCGACAGAAGCACCTGATCATCGGCGACCAGCGCCGTGAAGAGACCGAGGCGGCGCGCCTCCGTCATGCAGGTGAAAGCCAGCATCGATTTCCCCCAGCCAGAGGGACCGCTGAACAGCAGCCCCGTTCTGCCGACGACGATCGCCGTGGCATGGATGTTGGCGGCCGCCGTCATGCGGCTGGATCGAGGGGCAGGGCGAGGATAAAGCGCGCGCCGAGCACCTGCCCGCTGTCGGCGTCGGTAATGTTCTCTGCTCTGAGCGATCCGCCATGCGCCTCGGCGATCTGGCGGCTGATCGACAGGCCGAGTCCCGAATTCTGGCCGAAGCCTTCCGATTCCGGCCGGTCGGTGTAGAAGCGCTCGAAGATGCGGTCGATATTTTCCGCCTGGATGCCGGGACCGTTGTCTTCGATCGTGGTGACACAGCGTGACCGTGTGCGCACCAGCCGCACGGTGATCTTGCCGCCCTTCTCGGGCACGAAGGAGCGGGCATTTTCGATCAGATTGGTGACGATCTGGCCGATGCGCAGATCGTGGCCGTTGACGACGAAACGGGTCTTGATGTTCGGCTTGCGTTCGACCGTATACTCGATTTCCACCTGTTTCTTGCTTCCCCTGATCTGGCGGGACACGTCGATCAGGTCGCGCAGCAGCACCTCCATGTCAATGGAGGCGGCGTCGACGCGTGCGAGTTCGGCATCGAGCCGCGAGGCGTCGGAAATGTCGCTGATCAGGCGATCGAGGCGGCGGACATCGTGCTGAATGACATCAAGCAGCCGTTTCTTGGAATCCTCCGACCTGGCGAGCGGCAGTGTTTCGACGGCGCTGCGCAGCGAGGTCAGCGGGTTTTTGAGCTCATGGCTGACATCGGCGGCAAAACTCTCGATCGCGTCGATGCGGTCATAGAGCGCCGTCGTCATCTCGCGTAAGGCTATGGAGAGGTTGCCGATTTCGTCCTGGCGGGCGGAAAAGTCCGGAATTTGCTCACGTGTCTTGGCGCCGCGCCGAACGCGAATGGCGGCGGCCGAAAGACGGCGCAGCGGATTGGCGATCGTCGATGAGAGCACCAGCGACAGCAGTACGTTGACGAGCGTCGCCACTCCAAAGACGCGCATGATGGCCAGCCGTTCGGCGTGAACGATATTGTCGATGTCACCCGCCTGCGTCGACAACAGCAGCACGCCGAGCACGGCGCGGAAGCGCTGAATCGGCACGGCGACGGAAACGATAAGCTCGCCTTTCTCGGTGGTGCGCACGACCGCGCCGCGCACGCCGGTCAGCGCGTTCATGACTTCGGGATAGATCGAGCCGTCGCCGCCCGGCGCTTCCTTATAGAGCGGCAGATTGCCCGGCTGCAGCGCTTTGTTGAACAGCGTCGCCAACCAATCGCTCCAGGTCTGCTTCTCTTCTTCGACCGGCGGAAGATCGAAGCGCAGCACCTGGCCGCGCGAATAGAGATGACGCGAATCCAGCAGCAGATTGGCGTCCGCGTCAAAGATGCGCGCGCGTGTGCGTGTCGGCGAGATCAACCGGCGCAGGACCGGCGCGACTTTTTCCGGATCGATCGGAAATTCCAGATCCTCGTCGTTCGGCACCGGGGTGATGCTCTGGCCGGCCTGCAGCTCGAGCAGCTTTTGCGGATCGATGGTGATCGAGTTCGTATCGACCGACGCGGAGGCCGAAACGGCGCCGGCGATGATTTCACCCTGCGTCAGCAGGCTTTCGGCGCGGGCGTCGATCAAGCCTTCGCGAAACTGGTTGAGATAGAGGATGCCGCCGACGAGCACCACCAGCGCGACGAGGTTGAAGAACAGGATGCGCCGCGTCAGGCTCGAAAACACCGCATTGCCGAAGATGCGGCGGATCAGCGTAAAGGGATGCGACCAACGGCGGCCTCGGACGCGACGGGTGCTCACGCCCTCCGCGTCGTCCAAATCCCTTTCCTGCACGAACTGTGCCAATGATAGGCCCTTTCGAAAGGTTGGGCCCGATAAACTGGCCGGCAACCTTCAATATTTCCAGCTGTGCCGCTCGGGCTCAAGCTGCTTCGCGGAAGCGGTATCCCACTCCGTAGAGCGTTTCAATCATATCAAAGTCGGTATCGACCATCTTGAATTTCTTGCGCAGCCGCTTGATGTGGCTGTCGATGGTCCGGTCATCGACATAGACCTGTTCATCATAGGCTGCATCCATCAGCGCGTCGCGGCTTTTCACGACGCCGGGGCGCTGCGCCAGCGAATGCAGGATCAGGAACTCGGTCACCGTCAGCGTCACGGCCTCGCCTTTCCAGGTGCAGGTATGGCGCTCCTGGTCCATGACCAGCTGCCCGCGCTCCAGCGAGCGCGCCTGCTGCACCGCGCCGGCCTTCGGCGCACCGCCGGGGCTCGTGCCGCCGGCGGCTGTGGCTTCACGGCTCGAGGCGCGGCGCAGGACGGCTCGCACGCGCTCCACCAGCAGGCGCTGCGAGAAAGGCTTGGTGATGAAATCGTCCGCGCCCATCTTCAGGCCGAACAACTCGTCGATCTCCTCATCCTTGGAGGTGAGAAAGATAACCGGGATATCCGATTTCTGCCGCAGGCGGCGCAACAGTTCCATGCCGTCCATACGCGGCATCTTGATATCGAAGATCGCCAGCTGCGGCGGTCGCGCCAGAAGGCCGTCGAGCGCCGAGGCGCCGTCCGTATAGGTCTCGACCTTATATCCTTCGGCTTCCAGTGCGATCGACACCGAGGTGAGGATGTTGCGGTCGTCGTCAACGAGCGCGATTGTAGCCATAGCATTGGTCTCCGTCATCAGTGCGCAATCTCCCGGATTTTGGTCGTCCCCAGGCGGTCTCAATGACCGGATGCGCTTATGGAGGATAAAGGTGGAACAAATTGTGGCAAAGATAAAGGGGAAGATTGTTGTAAAATCCATCAGCATCCAAAAGTTGTGTGTCGAAATGTTTCACGTAGTTCTTCAAACGATTTAAAAAGAATGAAACAAATTTAAATCGATTAATTATTTGATATTACTATATTTTCTCCATTTTTAACTCTTGTCTTTTAAAATTTATCCCCGTATTTTCCCGGTTAGTTTTAACGGCAACGAGCCTGAGCAAAGGGAACTAGCCATGGAAAAGTTCGGAGTTCATAACCCGGCAACGGAGCTCGCAACGGTGGGATTGGGCGGCGCAGCCAGCGTCCGTTATAACTTTTCCGCTGCAGCGCTCTATGAAGAAGCGATCCGCCGGGGTGAAGCCGAACTGACCGCTCAGGGCGCGCTTCGGGCCCTCACCGGTCAGCATACGGGCCGTTCGCCGCGCGACAAATTCGTCGTTCGCGACGCCAATACCGATGGTCAAATCTGGTGGGACAACAACAAGCCGCTCTCGCCGGAGCATTTTGCCCTGTTGCGCGACGACATGCTGGCGCATGCCGCCGGCAAGGAACTGTTCGCCCAGGATCTTGTCGGCGGTGCCGAGGAAGGCCATTCCCTGCCGACCCGCGTCATCACCGAATTCGCCTGGCATTCGCTGTTCATCCGCAATCTGCTGATCCGCCCCGAGCCGGCGGCGCTGCCGACCTTCGTGCCCAAGCTGACGATCATCGATCTGCCGAGCTTCAAGGCCGATCCGGCGCGCCACGGCTGCCGTTCGGAAACGGTGATCGCCTGCGATCTCACCAACGGTCTCGTCCTCATCGGCGGCACCTCCTATGCCGGCGAAATGAAGAAGTCGGTCTTCACTGTGCTCAACTACCTGCTGCCGGCCAAGGGCGTGATGCCGATGCACTGCTCGGCCAATGTCGGCCCCGACGGTGACGCGGCGGTCTTCTTCGGTCTTTCCGGCACCGGCAAGACGACACTTTCAGCCGATCCGGCCCGCACGCTGATCGGTGACGACGAACATGGCTGGAGCGAAAACGGCATCTTCAACTTCGAAGGCGGCTGCTACGCTAAGACCATCCGCCTTTCGGCCGAGGCCGAGCCGGAAATCTACGCGACGACGCAGCGCTTCGGCACCGTGCTCGAAAACGTCGTCCTCAACGAACGGCGTGAGCCGGATTTCGATGATGGTTCGCTGACTGAAAACACCCGTTGCGCCTACCCGATGCATTTCATCCCGAATGCCTCCGAAACCGGCCGGGCCGGGCATCCGAAGACGATCATCATGCTGACCGCCGATGCCTTCGGCGTCATGCCGCCGATCGCGCGCCTGACGCCCGATCAGGCGATGTATCACTTCCTTTCCGGCTACACCGCCAAGGTGGCCGGCACCGAAAAGGGTGTCGTCGAGCCGGAAGCGACCTTCTCCACCTGCTTCGGTGCGCCCTTCATGCCGCGTCACCCGGCCGAATACGGCAACCTGCTCAAGGAGCTGATCAGCCGCCACGGCGTCGAGTGCTGGCTCGTTAACACCGGCTGGACCGGCGGCGCCTACGGCACCGGCAAGCGCATGCCGATCAAGGCGACGCGCGCCCTTCTCGCTGCCGCCCTCAGCGGCAAGCTCGGCCAGGTCGAATTCCGCGCAGATCCGAATTTCGGCTTTGCTGTGCCGGTTTCCGTCGATGGTGTCGACGGCGGCATTCTCGATCCGCGCTCGACCTGGGCCGACAAGGCAGCCTATGACGCGCAGGCCGAAAAGCTGGTCTCGATGTTCATCGCCAATTTCGCCAAGTTCGAAGGTCACGTCGATGGCGGCGTCCGCGATGCGGCCCCCGGCGTGAAGGTCGCAGCCGAATAAGAAGCGCAAGCAATTCCAGCAAAAGTGTGCAGCGGTTTTGCCAGGCAAAGCGCGAAGCGCTTTTGCCGGGAATTGCGTTAAACAGACTCTCTGATTCACGTGAAACCCGGCGTCGCAGGATTGTCGGGTTTCTCCGTGATAGCCGATGTTTTCAATCGGCGGCCGATATGAGATAGAACGCCGCATGGCCAGCGACGCACTCTATATCGACGACAGGATCACCATCGCGGGATGGGAACTGACGGAACAATTCGTTCTGGCGGGCGGCCCCGGCGGGCAGAACGTCAACAAGGTTTCGACGGCGGTCCAGCTGTTCTTCAACATCGCGAATTCGCCTTCCCTCAACGATCGCGTCAAAGCCAACGCGATCAAGCTCGCCGGCCGGCGTATGTCGAAGGAGGGCGTGCTGATGATCGAGGCGAGCCGCTTTCGCAGCCAGGACCGCAACCGCGAGGATGCGCGCGAGCGGCTGAAGGAACTGATTCTGGAGGCTGCCAAGCCGCCGCCGCCGCCGCGCAAGAAGACCAAGCCGACCAAAGGTTCGGTCGAGCGCCGCCTGAAGGAAAAATCCGGCCGCTCGGAGGTCAAGAAAATGCGTGGCCGCCCCGGCGGCGGCGAATGATATGTCCGGTCTCCTGAACGGCATCCGCCATCTTCCTGGTTATCTCGACCGGACGCGCCAGGAAGCATTGGTCGAAGTGATCCGTGCCGTCGTCGCCGAAGCGCCGCTCTATGTGCCCGCCATGCCCGGCACCGGCAAGCCGATGTCGGTCAGGATGACCAATTGCGGGCCGCTCGGCTGGGTAACGGACAAGGAGCGGGGCTATCGTTATCAGCCGACGCATCCGGCAACCGGCGGGCCCTGGCCTGAGATGCCGAAGCTTTTGCTCGATATCTGGAATGACGTTTCCGGCTATGAGAAGCCACCGGAGGCCTGCCTCGTCAATTTCTATTCCGACGACGCTCGCATGGGCCTGCATCAGGATAAGGACGAGCAGGACCTGGAGGCGCCGGTCGTCTCGATCTCGCTCGGCAATAGCTGCCTCTTCCGGGTCGGCGGTCTCAACCGCAATGATCGCACGCTATCCTTCAAGCTCGCGAGCGGCGATCTGGTGGTGCTGGGCGGCGAGGGGAGGCTCTGCTTTCATGGCGTCGACCGCATCTACCCTGCGACGTCGACGCTGTTGAAGAACGGCGGCCGCATCAATCTGACGCTGCGACGCGTTCGTCCGTGAAAATTGATCGCCTGCTATAGTTTCCTGAGCGCGACCTGTTCGATCAGGTGGTCCTTGCCCTTTTTCAGGATGAGATCGGCGCGCGGCCGCGTCGGCAGGATGTTCTGGCGCAGGTTTTTCAAGTTGATGTTCGTCCAGAGATCTTCGGCGATTTCAAGCGCTTCCGCATCGGTGATCGAGGCGTAGCGATGGAAATAGGAGTTCGGATCGCGGAAGGCGGTTTCCCGCAGCCGCATGAAGCGCGTCACATACCAGTTGTGGATCTGGTCTTCCGCGGCATCGATATAGATCGAGAAGTCGAAAAAGTCGGACACCATCGGCACGATCTTGCCATCGGCCGGCAGGTCGCGCGATTGCAGCACGTTGATGCCTTCGAAGATCAGAATGTCGGGACGGTCGACGATCTTGTATTCGTCCGGCAGCACGTCATAGACGAGATGCGAATAACACGGCGCCTTCACATCAGGCCGCCCGGCCTTGATCGCCGAGAGGAAGCGCAGGATCGCGCCCGTATCGTAGCTTTCCGGGAAACCCTTGCGCTGCATCAGCTTTTCCCGCTGCAGCACCGCGTTCGGGTGGAGGAAGCCATCCGTAGTGATGAGATCGACCTTCGGGCTGGAAGGCCAGCGGCCCAGGAGCTCCTTCAGGATACGGGCTGTGGTCGATTTTCCCACAGCGACCGAGCCGGCGATGCCGATGACGAAAGGAGTTTTCGTCACATCCGACATGCTGAGGAAGCGGTTGCGCTGGTCGAACAGCATCTGCGAGGATTCGACATGCGACGAGAGCAGGCGCGACAGCGAGAGGTAGATGCGCCGGACCTCGTCGAGATCGATGGGGTCGCCCATTGAGCGCAGCCGCTTGACCTCGTCGCCGGTCAGCGTCAGCGGCGTGTCGGCGCGGAATTTCGCCCATTGCTCGGAAGAGAAGAAATGGTAGGGCGAATAGGATTCAGACTGGAAGTGATCCAATATCTCCGACACCCCGATAATCTCAGTCGCGATACTCATGAACTCTGCCGGCTGGCCTTTTCCTTGAGACCGGACTGCGCGGTTCTGCGCTCGAGTTCGGCCATGACATTCTCTAGCGGTATTTCAGCAATCTTCAATACGACCAATAGGTGATAGAGCACATCGGCCGCCTCATAGGTCAGATTGTCGCGATCGCCTGTCACCGCCGCCATCACCGCTTCGATGGCCTCTTCGCCGAGCTTCTTCGCCGCTTTCGGCTGGCCGGCGGCCACGAGTTTGGCTGTCCAGGACTGCTCCGGTGAGGCTTTCGATCGCTCTTCGACGATGCGTTCGAGGTCGGAAAGGGAAAATCCGCTCATTGTCTGCTCTCAGGTTTCAGTCGAGACGCATGTCGATGCCGCACTTCGACATATAGTGTTTTGCCTCGCCGACGGTATAGGTGCCGAAGTGGAAGATCGATGCGGCGAGCACGGCATTGGCATGGCCCTCCTTCACCCCGGCGACGAGATCGTCGAGGTCGCCGACTCCGCCGGATGCAATGACCGGCACACGCACGGCATCGGCGATCGTCCGCGTCAGCTCCAGGTCGTAGCCGACCTTGGTGCCGTCGCGGTCCATGGAGGTGACCAGCAGTTCGCCGGCCCCGCGCGCCACCATCTTCTGAGCGAATTCGACGGCATCGATGCCAGTCGCGTTGCGGCCGCCATGCGTATAGATTTCCCAGGCGCTGAGATTGTCGCCGCCGACCGCTTGCGTGCGCCTGCGCTTGGCGTCGATCGAGACGACGATGCACTGGTCGCCGAACTTGTCGGCCGCCTCGGCGACGAAATCGGGATTGCTGACAGCTGCCGAGTTGATCGACACCTTGTCGGCGCCGCACAGCAGGAGCTTGCGGATGTCGGCGATGGTTCTGACCCCGCCTCCGACCGTCAGCGGCATGAAGCATTGATCTGCTGTGCGCGACACGACATCGAAAATCGTCTCGCGATTGTCCGAGGAAGCAGTGATGTCGAGGAAGCAGAGCTCGTCGGCGCCGGCGGCGTCATAGGCCTTCGCCGCTTCGACCGGATCGCCGGCATCGACGAGATTGAGAAAATTGACGCCCTTGACGACGCGGCCGTCCTTGACGTCGAGGCAGGGAATGACACGGGCCTTGAGGGTCATTACGCAGTCTCCTTGGCCCTGTTGGCCTTGATCAGCGCCAGCGCCTCCTTGGGGTCGATGCGGCCGTCGTAAAGCGCCCGGCCTGAAATCGCCCCTTCCAGCTTCTGCGCGTCGGGCTGCAGCATGCGCCTGATATCTTCGATGGAGGCCAGGCCGCCCGAAGCGATGACAGGAATGGAGACGGCATCGGCGAGTTCCAGTGTCGAGCTCCAGTTGATGCCGGTCAGGATGCCGTCGCGGTCGATATCGGTGTAGATGATCGCGGCAACGCCGGCGCCCTCGAATTTCCTGGCAAGCTCGATGATCCCGAGTTCGGAAGCTTCAGCCCAGCCCTCGACAGCCACCTTGCCGCCTTTGGCATCGATGCCGACGGCGACTTGGCCGGGGAACTTCCGGCAGGCCTCGATGACCAGCTCAGGATTTCTGACCGCGACGGTGCCGAGGATGACACGCCGCAACCCGCGCGACAGCCAGGCTTCGATGTTGTCGAGCGTGCGGATGCCGCCACCGAGCTGCACCGGGTTTTTCGTCGCCTTCAGGATCGCTTCGACGGCGTCGCCATTGGCCGATTGTCCCGCGAAGGCGCCGTCGAGATCGACCACGTGCAGCCATTCGAAGCCCTGGTCTTCGAATGATTTCGCCTGGGCGGCCGGATCGGTGTTGTAAACCGTCGCCTGCTGCATGTCGCCGAGCTTCAGGCGGACGCATTGGCCGCCCTTCAGATCGATCGCGGGAAAAAGGATCATGTCGTCTTACGTCCGTAGAGTGATCGCTGCCATCAGCGCATTCCACGCATCTACGATATCCGAGCGGAAAAAGACAGCGGCAATGGCGGCCGCGCTCAAAAGCAGCAGAAGCAGAAAGGTGACGATGAAGCCGGCGCGCACCTGGCGCCAGAAACCGAGGCGCTTCTTCACCGATGTCTCGATCTCGCGCACCCGCCGCAGGGCGTCGCTGTTGACGGCGGCGAGCCGGATATCCGGCTCCATCGCTTCCACATAGGTCTCGGCATAGCTCGAAAGAATCTGCGAGGCGCGATCGCGCAGCGTATTGCGCAGATCGGTAGAGAGATAGTTACTGGAGACGGCGGCAAGCTCGGCCTCATTGGGCGAACGGCCGGCATTCCGCTTGCGATAGCTGACGACGAAATCGCGCTTTTGCCGCTCGTAAAGGGCGTAGGCAAGCAGGCCGATCAGATCGTCTTCGCCTTCGATATAGAATTCCAGCACGGCTTCGGTGATATCGCCGGCATTGATCCCGTTGGCGCGCAGCTGCGAATTCTCGCTGCCGGCAAGGAATTCGTGGATCATCGGTCCAGCCTTTCTTTCAATGCCTTGGCCGCGTTGGAAAGCGCTCTTTTATGGAGGGCCTCGTCGACACGGCGAATGATCGTCCCGTCAGGAAGCCGGATATCCGAGAAGGGAGGCAGACCCTCCCTGGAGGGCCGCAGCATATAGAACACCTTGCCTGATTTCCGCGAAGCCGGCACCGAGCGCACTCCTGTTCCGCCCTTTCCATAAAGAGGAAATAAGGCGGAGGTATTACGGATTCCAGCGCAGGAAATTGGCGATCAAGGCGAGGCCGAGCTTCTGGCTCTTTTCCGGGTGAAACTGGGCGCCCACCATGTTGTCGCGCCCGACGAGGGCGGTCATCGGCCCGCCATAATCGACGGTCGCTATGACATCCTCGGCACTTTTGGCGGCAAGATGGTAGGAATGCACGAAATAGGCGTGCAGTCCCTGCGGCCCGGTGGGAATACCGTCGAACAGCGGATGTTCGCGCTTCAGGTCGAGCGTGTTCCAGCCGATCTGCGGAATCTTCAAGGCGGGATCGCCAGGCGTCATCTCGATGACGTCGCCTGGGATCCAGCCGAAGCCGTGTGTCACGGTCTTCTCGAGGCCACGCGAGGACATGAGCTGCATGCCGACGCAGATGCCGAGGAAAGGCCGCGCCTTATTCTCGACAGCCTCGATCAGCACCTCGCTCATCCCGGGCACGGCGTCCAGTCCGCGCCGGCAATCGGCGTATGCGCCGACGCCGGGCAACACGATGCGATCGGCCGCAGCAACGTCCTCCGCCTTATCGGTGAGATCGATATGGGCATCGATGCCCGCCTCGCGCGCGGCCCGCTCGAAAGCCTTGGTCGCCGAACGAAGGTTGCCGGAACCGTAGTCGATAATCGCGACGCGCATCGTCAGCGTCCTCCATCAAAACCAAAGAGACCAAGCGATGTCGCTTGGCCGCGCAGCCTGTTTGCGCCGGGCTTGTTCTGCCAATCCGGTGCGGCCGTCTCGTCACTGCCCGCAGGGACCGTCTTGTCCGCAAAATAGACCTGCTCGGCAATATCGAGCTTATCGGCTGCAATGAGGGCGTCCTCGTTCCAGCCCTTGGCGGCAAGATTGCGGATGCGAAAGTTCTGGCCTTCGAGACCGACCACTATATTCACGCCCAGCATGATCGCCGCACCCGCCGGCCCCAGACCGGGTTCGTCCATCAGTGCGCCGCCGATTCCCTGCAAGAGAAACGCCGCTGCCGCATGCAGCCATAGCCGGTGCACCAGAAGCCAAGCCCATGGAAACAGGAGGCCGAGCCAGGTGAAACCGTCGCGAATCGTGCGCACCTCATCGGTCGCTACGCTCGCCCCGCCTGGCGGTGTCAGGAAAATATAGCTGGAGGTCATTGTCGCCGCTCCCTGAGGGGCTCAGACGAGCGTGCCCTTCGTCGAGGGAACGCGGCCCGCCTGTCTCGGATCGATCTCTGTCGCCGTGCGCAACACGCGGGCAACCGCCTTGAAGCATGTCTCGGCAATATGGTGATTGTTGGCGCCATAATGGTTGACAATATGCAAGGTGATGCCGGCGTTCTGGGCGAGCGCCTGGAAGAATTCGCGCACGAGTTCCGTGTCGAAGGTGCCGATCTTCGGCGCGCTGAAGGCGACATTCCAGACGAGGAAGGGTCGGCCCGAAAGATCGACAGCAGCCTTGGTCATCGTCTCGTCCATGGCGAGATCGATCGAAGCGTAGCGTGTGATGCCCCGGCGGTCGCCGAGCGCTTTCGAGATCGCCTGGCCGATCGCAATGCCGGTATCTTCGACCGTATGATGATCGTCGATATGCAGGTCGCCCTTGGCTTCGATGTCCATGTCGATGAGGGAATGCCGCGAAAGCTGGTCGAGCATATGGTCGAAGAAGCCGACGCCGGTCGAAATCTTCGATTTGCCGGTGCCGTCGAGATTGACGGAAACGGAAATCGACGTCTCGTTGGTCTTGCGGGCAACGCTGCCCGTACGGCTTGCTGCGGTCTCGGCCATGTGGCCCTCCATCGGAATAAGGCCGTTCCTTATCAGGCGCATCGGCAAATATCCAGAAGCCGGCCAGGAGAAAAGCCCGCCCATTTGCAATCGGCTCCGGCCTGCTTACATAGGGTTCAACAAGGGCCGGTTTGCGGTCTCGTGTAAAGGCCCGCCTCATGGGCAGACAGGTGTTTTATGACAACAATCATTACAGTTCGAAAAGGCGGCAAGGTGGTGATGGCGGGCGATGGCCAGGTGAGCCTCGGCCAGACCGTCATGAAGGGCAATGCCCGCAAGGTGCGGCGCATCGGCAAGGGCGAGGTCATCGCCGGTTTCGCCGGCGCCACAGCTGACGCCTTCACCCTGCTCGAAAGGCTTGAAAAGAAGCTGGAGCAATATCCCGGCCAGCTGATGCGTGCCGCCGTCGAGCTCGCCAAGGACTGGCGCACCGACAAATACCTGCGTAATCTCGAAGCCATGATGCTCGTCGCCGACAAGTCGATCACGCTGGCAATCACCGGCAACGGCGATGTTCTGGAGCCCGAACACGGCACGACGGCGATCGGTTCTGGCGGCAATTTTGCCTTCGCCGCCGCCCGTGCACTGATGGATACCGACAAGTCGGCCGAAGAGATCGCGCGGCGGGCTCTTGAGATTGCCGCTGATATCTGCGTCTACACCAACCACAATATCGTGGTGGAATTGTTGGATGTCGAAAGCTGAATCCCCGGCCTTTCAGCTGCTGCCGCGGCTGACCTGCCGCGGCGAAATAACGAATTGCGGCCGGGCGCCGATGGCTCCGGATCGCCAGGAGAATGATACGCAATGACGACCTTTTCCCCCCGCGAGATCGTTTCCGAGCTCGATCGCTACATCATCGGCCAGCATGACGCCAAACGCGCTGTCGCGATCGCGCTACGCAACCGCTGGCGTCGCCAGCAGCTCGACCCAAGCCTGCGCGACGAAGTCATGCCGAAAAACATCCTGATGATCGGCCCGACCGGTGTCGGCAAGACGGAGATCTCCCGCCGTCTGGCAAAACTCGCCGGCGCACCTTTCATCAAGGTCGAAGCCACCAAGTTCACCGAAGTCGGCTATGTCGGCCGTGATGTCGAGCAGATCATCCGCGATCTGGTCGAAGTCGGCATCGGCCTGGTGCGCGAGAAGAAGCGGGCCGAGGTGCAGGCCAAGGCGCATGTGAGCGCCGAGGAGCGTGTGCTCGATGCGCTGGTCGGCACCACCGCTTCGCCCGCCACCCGCGAAAGTTTCCGCAAGAAGCTCAGGGACGGCGAGCTCGACGAGAAGGAGATCGATATCGAGGTGGCCGATGCCGGTTCCGGCATGGGCGGCTTCGAAATACCCGGCATGCCGGGCGCCAATATCGGCGTGCTCAACCTGTCGGAAATGTTCGGCAAGGCGATGGGCGGACGCACCAAGAAGGTGCGCACGACGGTCAAGGCTTCCTATACCGATCTGATCCGCGATGAATCCGACAAGCTGATCGACAACGAGGTGATCCAGCGCGAGGCCGTCCGCTCCACCGAGAACGACGGTATCGTCTTCCTCGACGAGATCGACAAGATCGCCGCCCGCGACGGCGGCATGGGCGCCGGCGTTTCGCGCGAAGGTGTCCAGCGCGATCTCCTGCCGCTCGTCGAAGGCACGACGGTTTCGACCAAATACGGCCCTGTGAAGACGGACCATATCCTCTTCATCGCCTCTGGCGCCTTCCATGTCTCCAAACCCTCGGATCTTCTGCCGGAGCTGCAGGGTCGCCTGCCGATCCGCGTCGAGCTGCGTCCGCTGAACAAGGAAGATTTCCGCCGGATCCTGACGGAAACCGAAGCAAGCCTCATCCGCCAGTATCGGGCGCTGATGGAAACCGAAAATCTGAACCTCGATTTCACCGAGGACGCGATCGACGCGCTCGCCGATGTCGCCGTGCACTTGAACTCCTCGGTCGAGAATATCGGCGCACGCCGGTTGCAGACGGTGATGGAGCGGGTGTTGGACGATATTTCCTACAATGCACCCGATCGGGCCGGGGCAGCCATCACTATCGATGCAGCCTATGTGCGCGAACATGTCGGCGATCTCGCGCAGAATACCGATCTGTCACGCTTCATTCTGTGATATCGGCGCACCGGTTCATGGCTTTACCGATGTGAATGCCGCATTCTGTTGACCTCGACTATCGACAGCGGGCCTTTTCCTTTTTAGTGAAGGCCCGTTTTGTTTTCCGCTACGGCTTTATTCGGCCAAGATTCTGGTCCAGTCAGCCGCATCGCGAACAGGACGATGAACGGAGGGGATAGCGGATCGTGCGACGCCTTTTGACAAGCCTTTTGATAGCCGTTGCCCTGGTGAATTCTGCGCCGGCCTTCGCCATGCAGACGGTGCCGGCCGGCAATCGCCATGCTGAGCAGCCCGATATTCCCGGCGCATCCGTCCGCCGCACCAAGGGCACCAAGAGCAGCTTCGATCTGAAATACGAGAAGGTCCACGAGCTTCTGGCGACCGATCGCGAGCTGATGGCCAAGATCCGCAAGGTTTCCAGCGCTTACGGCATCAATCCCATCCATGTCGTCGGCGCAATCGTTGGCGAACACACCTATAATGTAGACGCCTACGACCGGCTGCAGGCCTATTATGTCAAGGCGGCCTCCTATGCCGGTGAAAGCTTCCGCTTCGCATATGACGGCGAAAACGTCGATGATTTCGTGGCGCGGCCGCAATTTGCGCAGTGCAAGGGCAAGAGTGATTCCTACACCCTCTGGTCCTGCCGCGAAGATGTCTGGGAAAGCGATTTCCGCGGCAAGACCGTGGGCGGCGAGAGCTTCCCCAACAATCGCTTCAGTGCGGTCTTCTTCCAGCCCTTTTACGCCGGCCAGACCTTCGGCCTCGGCCAGGTCAATCCGCTGACGGCGCTGATGCTCTCCGATCTCGTCAGCCGCGTCTCCGGCTATCCGAAGCTGAACGAGAAGAATGCCGGCGACGTCTATAAGGCGATCATGGATCCCGACATCTCACTCGCCTTCGTCGCGGCCTCGATCCGCCGGTCGATCGACGATTACAAGGAGATTGCCAGCATGGATATCTCGGGCAATCCCGGCCTGACGGCGACGCTGTACAATGTCGGCAATTCCCGCCAGCGTGCCGCGGCACTCGCGGCGAAAAACCGCTCTTCCGGTGCGACCGTTTGGCCTGAAGAGAATTATTACGGCTGGCTGATCAACGACAAGCTGGACGAACTCAAGGGCCTGCTCTAGCTTCAAGCTTGCCGGGAAGGCGTCGCTCTTCCCCGAAAGGCTTTGACGATGGACATGCGTCCGGACCCCTTCGTTCCGCCGGCACCGCTGCCGCGCACCGTGCCTCCGAGCCGGCTTGATATCATCCGCATCATCCTGCGCAACCCGCTCGAACTTTGGGGCGAGCCCTCTTATACGCTGCCCTGGATCAAGACGAGCTTCTTCGGGCAACACACCCTGATCGTCAACGATCCCGGCTTGATCAAGCACGTGCTGGTCGACAATGCCGCCAATTACCGCATGTCCGACATTCGCCAGTTGGTGCTGCGGCCGATCCTGCGTGACGGGTTGTTGACGGCGGAAGGCCAGGTCTGGAAGCGATCACGAAAGGCGGTCGCCCCTGTTTTCACGCCGCGCCACGCCAAAGGCTTTGCCGGCCAGATGCTGCGGCAATCGGAAGATTTTGTCCGCAAATACGAGAACGTCGATGCGGCTGGCCAGGTCTTCGATATCGCCACCGACATGACCGATCTGACCTTTGCTATTCTTGCCGAGACGCTCTTTTCCGGCGAAATCGTCTCATCGAGCGGTCATTTCGCCGACGACGTCAACCAGCTTCTCCACCGCATGGGCCGCATCGACCCGATGGACCTGCTGCGCGCGCCCGCCTGGGTGCCGCGGCTCACCCGCATCGGCGGTCAGAAGGTGCTGGAAAAATTCAGGGCGATCGTTCGCGACACCATGGATATGCGTCTGGCGAAGATGAAGGCCGATCGCGCCGCCGCACCGGAAGATTTTCTGACGCTGCTCTTGGAACAGGCGGGTCCGGATGGACTGACCAAGGAGGAGATCGAGGATAATATCCTAACTTTCATCGGAGCCGGGCACGAGACGACCGCACGTGCGCTTGCCTGGACGCTCTATTGTGTGGCCAACAGCCCGCATATTCGCGAGGCGATGGAGACGGAGATCGATGCCGTCCTGGCGACTGGAGCCGAACCTGTGGAATGGCTGGATCTGATGCCGGTGACGCGGGCGGCCTTTGAAGAAGCTCTCAGGCTCTATCCGCCCGCACCGTCCATCAATCGCGCCGCGATCGCTGATGACCTCTGGAGGAATGCCAAGGGCGATAAGATCGAAATACCGGCCGATATCACCGTGCTGATCATGCCTTGGACACTGCATCGCCACGAACTTTATTGGGAAAAGCCGCGCGCCTACATGCCGGAGCGCTTCCTGCCGGAAAACCGCGGCAGCATCGGCCGGTTCCAGTTTCTGCCGTTCGGCGCCGGCCCGCGCGTCTGCATCGGCGCGACCTTCGCGCTGCAGGAGGCGGTGATCGCACTGGCGGTGATGATGCACCGTTTCCGTTTCGATCAGACGGCAACCACCAATCCCTGGCCGGTGCAAAAGCTGACGACTCAGCCGCAGAACGGGCTTCCGATGCGCGTGACGTCGCGCATAATTTCCCGAACGGCATAAATCTTTCGAACTATTGCGGAATTGACTGTGAATGAAAGCCGGGCAAAGTGGCAGCATTCACAGGCGTTGCCAGGGAGAATATCGCATGAGCCGCATTGATAAGAACGGTCTTGCCATCGAAACCGTCCTTCACGATTTCCTGACGCAGGAGGTTCTGCCGGGTCTGGCGATCGATGCGGACAGGTTCTTTGCCGATTTTTCGGTGATCGTCCACGATCTCGCCCCGCGCAATCGCGCGCTGCTGGCCAAACGCGACGAGCTACAGACGAAGATCGATGACTGGTATCGCCAGCATGGCGCCCCGTTGGATATGGACGAATATCAGTCCTTTCTCCGCAGCATCGGCTACCTTCTGCCGGAAGGATCGGACTTCCAGGTCTCGACCGGAAAGGTCGATCCAGAGATCGCCTCGATCGCCGGTCCGCAGCTTGTCGTTCCCGTGATGAATGCGCGTTACGCCCTGAACGCCGCCAATGCCCGCTGGGGCTCGCTCTATGACGCGCTCTACGGCACCGATGCCATTCCCGAGAGCGACGGCGCCGAGAAGGGCAAGGGCTACAATCCGAAACGCGGCGAAAAGGTCATCGCCTGGGTGCGTGATTTCCTCGATACGGCGGCGCCGCTGCAGGACAGCAGTTGGAAGGATGTCGGCAGCTTCGCCGTCAAGGACGGAACGCTCGTCGTCAGATCGGTCGACGGCGAGCAGACAATACTCGGGGATGGCGGGCATTTTGCTGGCCATCGCGGCGATGCCGCGGCGCCGACCCACATTCTCCTGAAGAATAACGGCATCCATATCGATATCGTCATCGACCCGACAACCGCGATCGGCAAGGCCGATCCGGCCCATATTTCCGATGTCTGGCTGGAATCGGCGATCACCACGATCATGGACTGCGAGGATTCGATTGCCGCCGTCGATGCTGAAGATAAGGTCGTCGTCTATCGCAACTGGCTCGGCCTGATGAAGGGCGATCTGCAGGAAGAGGTGGCAAAGGGCGGAACGACTTTCATCCGCAAGCTCAACCCGGATCTGGACTATACCGGCCCGGATGGTGCTTCGTTCGAGGTGCATCGCCGTTCATTGATGCTCGTGCGCAATGTCGGCCACCTGATGACCAACCCCGCGATCCTCGACAAGGACGGCAACGAAGTGCCTGAGGGCATCATGGATGCGGTCATCACTGCTCTGATCGCGCTTTATGATATCGGTCCCGCCGGCCGGGAGAAGAATTCCCGCACCGGCTCCATGTACGTGGTCAAGCCGAAGATGCATGGGCCTGAAGAGGTCGCCTTCGCCGTCGAGATTTTCTCCCGGGTCGAAGACGCGCTCGGCATGGCGCGCAACACCATCAAGATGGGCATCATGGACGAGGAGCGGCGCACGACGGTCAACCTCAAGGAGTGCATTCGTGCCGCCCGCGAGCGTGTCGTCTTCATCAATACCGGTTTCCTCGACCGCACCGGCGACGAGATCCATACTTCGATGGAAGCCGGTCCGATGATTCGCAAGGGCGATATGCGCCAGGCAGCGTGGATATCGGCCTATGAGAACTGGAACGTTGATATCGGTCTGGAATGCGGCCTCTCCGGCCATGCGCAGATCGGCAAGGGCATGTGGGCGATGCCGGACCTGATGGCGGCGATGCTGGAACAGAAGATCGCCCACCCCAAGGCCGGCGCCAATACCGCCTGGGTGCCTTCGCCGACGGCTGCAACCCTGCATGCCACCCACTATCACCGGGTCAATGTCGCCCGGGTTCAACAGGGGCTGAAGGACCGGGCCCGCGCCAAACTGTCAGACATTCTCTCCGTGCCGGTTGCGGTGCGGCCGAACTGGACGCCGGAGGAAATCCAGCGAGAACTCGACAACAATGCCCAGGGTATCCTCGGCTATGTCGTGCGCTGGATCGATCAGGGCGTCGGCTGCTCGAAAGTGCCCGACATCAACAATATCGGCCTGATGGAGGACCGCGCGACCTTGCGCATTTCGGCCCAGCACATGGCGAATTGGCTGCATCACAAAGTCGTCACTGAAGCTCAGATCGTCGAAACGATGAAACGGATGGCTGCCATCGTCGACCGACAGAACGAATCCGATCCGGCCTACCGGCCGATGGCCGGCAATTTCGATGGTTCGGTCGCCTTTCAGGCCGCCCTCGATCTTGTCCTGAAGGGCAGGGAGCAACCGAACGGCTATACTGAACCGGTGCTTCACCGCCGCCGCCTCGAGTTCAAGGCAAAACAATCGGCGTGACGGAGAATACGAAAAGGCCGCCGGGACGACAGTCCGGCGGCCTTTTTTATACCGAATTCGGTATCTACCTTACTGGATGACGATGACCTTGGAGGTCCCCTTGCCGGGACGGACGCGGCTGTAGAGGTCGATGACGTCCTGGTTCATCAGGCGAATGCAGCCCGAGGAAGCGGCGGTGCCGATCGAAGCCCATTCCGGCGTGCCGTGCAGGCGGAACAGGGTGTCCTTGCCGTCGTCGTTGAAGAGATACATGGCGCGCGCGCCGAGCGGATTGCTGAGGCCTGGGCCCATGCCCTCCTCGACGTATTTGGCGACGTCGGGGCGGCGTTCAGCCATTTCCTTCGGCGGGTGCCAGGTCGGCCATTCCTGTTTCCAGGCGACGTAGGCGGTACCGGCCCATGCGAAGCCCTGCTTGCCGACGCCGATGCCGTAACGCATCGCCTTGCCGTTTGGCAGGATATAATAGAGGAAGCGCTCGCGCGTATTGACGATGATGGTGCCTGGACGCTCGGTGGTCTGGTAGCTGACGACCTGGCGGCGGAACTGCGGCTTGACCCTGTCGATCGGGATCGCTGGCAGGGAGTATCCGGCATCCTTCGTAACGCCATAGGCGTCGTTGAAGATTTGAGCTGTCTGGACCGTCGGGCCTGCGCCCTTGTCGTCGACGGATGCGCTTTCGGAATTGGTGGAGCAGCCGGCCAGTGCGAGTGTCGTCAGCAGGCCAAATACAGGGAATGCGTTGCGGATGCGCATAGATAACTCTTGAAGTTTTCGGGCGAGGAGAACAGTCTTTCGACCATCGTTGATTATGGTTTATTTTCGATTAACTTGCGCTTTGCAAGACTGCTTCGGCGCGAGGAATCCGTCTGCCGCGCAAATTAAAAGCGCATGGTTTTTTTGCAACAACACACCCGGCTCGGCGATGGTTATCCATGACGATTTTGAGCGTTTACAATAACAATCCGTTAATCGATGGCCGGCAATCGGACAGGGCCATGATGGTGCGGCGCGGAACGCAGATATTACTGCATGAAATGCGCCATGCCGTGCTGCCGGAACTGCCGCTCGCCAGCGGCCGACGCGCCGATCTGATCACGCTTTCGGAAAAGGGCGAAGTTTGGATCATCGAAATCAAGACATCGATCGAGGATTTCCGGGTGGATCGCAAATGGCCGGAATACAGGCTGCATTGCGACCGCCTGTTCTTCGCGACTCACGAAGGTGTGCCGCTCGACATCTTTCCCGAAGAATGCGGGCTCTTCCTCTCGGATGGCTATGGCGCCCACATGATTCGCGAGGCGCCGGAACACCGCATGGCGCCGGCCACGCGCAAATCCGTCACGCTCAGTTTCTCGCGCGCCGCCGCGCAAAGGCTGATGATGGCCGAATGGGCGAACGGAAAACCATTCACTGTGGATGATGTCTGACGAAGGTTTCGTCTATTTCGGCGCGCGTTTGGCAAGGATGCGCTGCAGCGTTCGCCGGTGCATGTTGAGCCGACGTGCTGTTTCCGAGACATTGCGCTCGCACATCTCGTAGACCCGCTGGATGTGCTCCCAGCGCACCCGATCGGCCGACATCGGATTCTCCGGCAGCTCGGCCTTTTCGCCCGGCCGTTGCGTCAGCGCTGAAAAGACCTCGTCGGCATCCGCGGGCTTGGCCAGATAATCGACGGCTCCGAGTTTTACGGCCGTCACCGCTGTTGCGATATTGCCGTAGCCGGTCAGCACGATGATCCGGGTATCGTCGCGCCGCTGCCGGATCGCTTCGATGACGTCGAGGCCGTTGCCGTCGCCGAGGCGAAGATCGACTACCGCATATTTCGGCGGCCTGCCTTTCGATTTCGCAACGCCTTCCGCCACTGATTCGGCCGTCTCCACCTCGAAACCGCGCGTCTCCATCGCCCGTGCGAGACGGCGCAGGAAGGGCCCGTCGTCGTCGACGATCAGCAGGCTGGCGTCGGGCCCGATATGGTCTTCATCCGGTGCGGCGAAATTTCCATGATTCTGTTCTGTCATCGTCTCGGGTCCCGGCGGTTGCGCCTGATCCTGGGCAACCGTTTCTCATTCTACTTATGCCCACAAACTCATTTTGTCGAATTTGCGTCGATCAGCATTCGCGGCCATTCGATGCGGATGCGCGCGCCGGCTCTTTCCGGCTCGCGGTTCTCGAAAACCAGCGATGCGCCCGAGCGCTCCAGCAGTGTCTTGGCGATGAAAAGTCCGAGCCCGAGGCCGCCGGCCGTATCTTCCTTCTGCCGCTTGGTCACATAGGGCTCGCCGATGCGCGTCAGGATGTCAGGCGAATAACCATTGCCGTCGTCCTCGATGACGATCAGCACTTTGTCTTGATCGTGCTCGACGGTGACGGTCACTTTCTCCCTGGCATAATCGACGGCATTTTCGATGAGGTTTCCGAGCCCGTACATGATGCCGGCATTGCGATCGGTGACCGGCTCGCTCTTGCGCGAGCTCTTCTCGATGAGCTCGAGCGTGATGCCGAATTCCCGGTGCGGTGCGACGACTTCTTCGATCATGGAGGAAAGCGGCAGCCGGCGCATATGCGCCTCGCCTTCGGAGGAGAGCGTCGTCAGCCGCCGCAGAATGTCACGGCAGCGTTCGCTCTGGCTTCGCAGCAGCATGACATCCTCGCGAAAGCGATCATCGTCCTTGAGCTCGCGCTCCATTTCCTTGGCGACGACGCTGATCGTGGCAAGCGGCGTGCCGAGTTCATGAGCGGCGGCCGCAGCCAGACCGTCAAGCTGCGAAAGATGCTTTTCCCGCTGCAGCACCAGTTCCGTCGCGGCCAGCGCATCGGCAAGCTGGCTCGCTTCCATCGAGACGCGATAGGCATAGAAGGCGGCAAAGGCCATGGTCGAGGCGATCGAGCACCAGACGCCGAACTGCATGACGTTATGGACATTGATCTCGACCCCGTCGAACCAGGGGAGCGGGAACGGCGAAAAGGCAAGCACTGTAATGCAGACCATCGCAAAGCCGATCAGTGCCGTGCTGTAGCGGATCGGCTGTGAGGCGAAAGAGATGATGACGGGCACGCAGACGAGTGCGGCGAAGGGATTGGCGAGGCCGCCGGTGATGAAGAGCAGCGCGCAGAGCTGCAGAAGGTCGAAGCCGAGCAAAGCGAAGGCGGCCGGCGGTTCCAGCCGGTGCGTCGGCGGATAGCGGATCGTCAGGTAGAAATTCACCCAGGCAAGCGCGGCAATCAGCGAAGAGCTGGCGATCAATGGCAGGGGAAATTTCAGCCAGAAGGCCACGATGAACACCGTCAGCGCCTGGCCGCCGACCGCAAGCCAGCGCAGCCGCACCAGCGTCTGCAGCCGCAGCCTGCGGCTGCTGTGCCGGTCTTCCAGCGTATGGCTTTCGGTCTTGTCGATTACGCCGGGCTTGTCGATCATGCCGGGGCTCCTTGATGGCTCTCATGTACCACGTGGTTTTGCCCGTGTCGTCGGCGACGCCTCTTCCGGCCGCTCCGGCCAGGGGTGGCGGGGATAGCGTCCGCGCATCTCGGCGCGTACATCCTTCCATGAACCCGCCCAGAAGCCGGGCAGGTCGCGCGTCGTCTGGATCGGCCGGTGCGCCGGTGACGTCAGCTCCAGGAGCAGAGGCAGGCGGCCTCCGGCGACCGCCGGATGCTGCTTGAGCCCGAACAGCTCCTGCACGCGGATCGTCAGGACCGGCTCCTCGCCCTCATATTGGATAGGATGTCTTTGACCGGTCGGCGCCTCGAAATGCGTCGGGGCAAGCCGGCTAAGATCGCGTTGCAGCTCGTGTGGTACCAACGACATCAGGCCGTTCGAAAGCCCTGCCGCAGAAACCTCGGAAAGGCTACGGGCGTCCTCCTGGAAGGGAGCGAACCAATCCTCCAGCCGAGAAAGCAGAGCATCGTCGCTGACATCGGGCCAGGGATCACCGATCGTCCGATAAAGGAAACCGATCCGTTCGCGAAGCTGCAGCGCTTCCTTCGAGAAGGCGAGCTGACCGAGTCCCAGTTCGCGCACGCCCTCCATCAGCGCCTGAGTGACGGCGGCCCCGGAAGGACGCGGCAAGGGCGTCTCTTCGAAGACGATCGCGCCGAGCCGGGTTGCCCGCCGCGCCCGCACCTGCCGGCTTTGCCGGTCGAAGAATATCTGGTCATCGGTTCTGATCTCGCCAGGCAGTTCGGCTTCGATATCCGCACGCGTTACTTCGGCCGCCGCCAGAATCCGCCCCTGCGCCGCGCGCCCGGTGAGATCGGCGATGACGAGCATCTGGCTGCCGGCGAGCCTCTCGGTTTCCGGCAGTTCAGCTCCCCGCCCGTTCGCCATGACGAATCGCCCGCGCCCGCCGCGCTGAAGCGCGATCCGATCTGGGAATGCGTGCAGCAGCAGCTGACCCGCCAATACGGGTGCGGCTGTTGTGACGGTCTCGAGACCGGCGGCCAGTCGTCCAGCCAGCCGCCGCGAGGCGTCGGCTCTTTCGCCGCGCTCGGCCTTGAAGCGCCGTAGCCGGTCCTCAATGTCGACGCTCGGTCCGCCGAGCCCCTGTTCGGTCAGGAGCACGGCAATCATCGCCGCCTCCCGGGCGTGGCCCGATTCGCCTGATGAAACGACCATGGCGGCAAGCCGCGGCGGCAGAGCGAGATCGCGCATCGTCCTGCCGCGGACGGTCAACGCGCCGTCCTTGTCGAGCGCTCCCAGCTGGCCGAGCAGCGCCCGCGCCTCCTTAAGCGTCGTTTCCGGCGGCTGATCGACGAAGGCAAGGGATTTGGGATCCTGGACGCCCCAATGCGCAAGATCGAGCACCAGACCGGAGAGATCGCTGGAGAGGATCTGCGGCGGGGTGAAAGCCGGCAGCGCCGCCGTCTGCCCTTGGTGCCAAAGCCGGATGGCGATGCCGGGCTCCGTTCGTCCCGCGCGGCCGGCCCGCTGATCGGCGGAGGCCCGCGACACCCGCACCGTCTCGAGCCGCGTAATCCCGGTCGACGCTTCGAAGACCGGCAGCCGCTGCAACCCGCTGTCGATCACGATCCGGACGCCGTCGATGGTGATCGAGGTTTCGGCGATCGAGGTGGCAAGGACGATCTTGCGCGTCCCCTTCGGCGCTGGCCGGATCGCCGCATCCTGCTCCTTCTGGCTGAGATTGCCGTAGAGAGGGGCAATCAAGGTTTCAGGCCCGAATCGCCCCTGCAGGCGCTCCACGGTGCGCGTGATTTCCGCCTGGCCGGGCAGGAAGGCGAGGATAGAGCCGTCCTCGTCGGCATGTGCCTCGATGATCGCCCGCGCGACGGCATCCTCGATGCGCTCGCCGCCGGGTCGGTCCTGATAGCGGATATCGATCGGAAAGCTGCGCCCCAGGCTCTCGATGACAGGGGGATGGTCGAGCAGGCCGGCCACACGCTCCACGTCGAGCGTCGCCGACATCACCAGGATGCGCAGATCCTCGCGCAGCGCCGACTGCACGTCGAGCGCCAGCGCCAACCCGAAATCGGCATCGAGCGACCGCTCATGGAATTCGTCGAAAAGCACGGTCGAGACGCCGGTCAATTCCGGATCATCGAGGATCATCCGGGCGAAAACCCCTTCGGTCACTACCTCGACCCGGGTCGCCGCCGATATCCTGCTGTCGAGGCGCATGCGGTAGCCGATCGTCTCGCCCACCTGTTCGCCGATGAGCGACGCCATCCGGCTGGCTGCGGCTCGCGCCGCCAGCCGCCGCGGTTCGAGCAGGATGATCTTGCCGTCGCCGCGCCAGGCCTGGTCGAGCAGGTAGAGCGGCACCAGCGTCGTCTTGCCGGCGCCGGGCGGAGCGGAAAGAACGGCGCGTCTCTGCTCGGCCAGTGCCGCCGCGACGGCGGGCAGGACATGCGAAACCGGAAGCTCCGGCAATGATGCACTGATCGTCACTTGCGGCCCGCCACCGTCTCATAGGCAAGGATGGCGCCGGCGAGATCCTCGAGTGCTGCGCCGACCGACTTGAACAGCGTGATTTCCTCGTCATGGCTTCGCCCTCCATGGGCGCCGCTGACGAGCTCCGCAAGCTCCGATTGGATGTCGTTCATGTCCAACAGGCCGCTTTTCATCGGCTGAACGATGTCGCCAGCCTCGCTGGTGGCGCCGGCGCGGGTATCGACATGCACCGAAGCGCGGCGGATGGCTTCGTCGTCGCTTTCGCGCATGCTCGGCTTGAACGCGCCGACGAGGTCGAGATGTGCGCCGGGCTTCAGCCATGCCCCTGATATCAACGGTTCGCTGGAAAGCGTGGCGCAGGAAATGATGTCGGCCGTCCGCGCCGCCGCTTCCCTGTCGGCGACGGCTCTAGCATCGAGGCCCAGCGCTCGCGCTTCCGCCGCGATCTTCTCCGCCGCTTGCGCGTTGCGTCCCCAGATCCTGTATCTCTGGATGGGCCGGACCGTGCCGTGGGCGAGCATCAGGTTGAGTGACAGCCGCCCGGTTCCGCAGACGAGCATTTCCTCCGCATTCGGGCGCGCGAGATAACGGGCGGCGAGCGCCGATGCCGCCGCTGTCCGCCGCGCCGTCAATTCGGCGCCGTCGATCACGGCCAGCATTTCGCCGGTCGCGCCTGAGGAAAGAAGATAGGTCCCTGAAATTGCTGGCAGGCTTCGCTGCGCATTGCCGGGAAAGACCGAAACCACCTTCACCCCGGCATAACGCCCGGGATCCCAGGCCGGCATCAGAAGCAGCGTCGCGCTCTCTTCACCGGGCACATCCATCTCGTGGTGATGACGCACCGGCATCACGCATTCGCTCGCAAACATGGCGGCGATCGCTTCGATCAGCTCAGGCCAGGGCAGGGCCTCGCGCGTCTGTTCTTCGTTGAGTACAAGCATTTTTCTCTCCGCCGGATCATTCTCTCCGCGGCAAACTAGCGAGTGCCGTGCGTGAGAGGCAAGCGCCCTGGAATTCCATCTCACGGCTTCCCATATAGGTCATGGCCTCGCCGTCGAAGCGATTTATCGAGATTCGGCGAAAACGAATCCCCGGAACTGCCAGATCGGGCAGTAAATTTGCGCAGTTTCGGACGGCAAGCCAAAAACCCTTTTTGAAACAACCTGTTACAAAAATGTCAAAAAACTTTTGTGATGGCAGTTGACTTAGAAAAGGGGTTAGCTCTATAAGCCCACTCACTGAACGAGGGCGGCGGCGCTGCTGGCGACGAAGTCTCTCGCTCTTAAGAAACTCAAGCGGATTGGCGATTG
>NZ_JAULSE010000020.1:0-80204 GCF_030518245.1 Rhizobium sp. CBN3 | reverse complement strand
TGCCACGATGGCTCCATCGCTACAATTGGCACAGGCCTCACGGAAGCCTAAATTCAAAACCACCAATCAGCAGACTCGCTCTTACCCAGGACAACCTGTTGAGGCTCCACATCTAGGCATGGCCGAGACCGCGCCAGCGTGGCGGCCTCTCAATGAATCAATCGGGGAGATCGGCCCGCACCTTAAGCCGGGCGGCGGCGATTCCGGTCTTGCCTGCCGGTATCTGCAATCTGTTGCAGGCGACCGCCGCCCGCTGAATATGAAAGACCCGCCGAACCCAAAAGGTGCGGCGGGTCTTCAACAAGTTCAGCGTTCGGGGTCAGTGCAGGATCTGGCTGAGGAACAGCTTGGTGCGCTCGTGCTGCGGATTGTCGAAGAATTCGGCCGGCGAATTCTGCTCGACGATCTGCCCCTGATCCATGAAGATGACGCGGTTCGCGACCTGGCGGGCAAAACCCATTTCGTGGGTGACGCAGAGCATGGTCATTCCTTCTTCCGCGAGGCCGACCATAGTGTCGAGCACTTCCTTGATCATTTCCGGATCGAGTGCCGAAGTCGGCTCGTCGAACAACATGATCTTCGGGTTCATGCAGAGCGACCGGGCGATGGCCACGCGCTGCTGCTGACCGCCGGAAAGCTGGCCCGGATATTTATTGGCCTGTTCGGGGATCTTGACCCGCTTCAGGAAGTGCATGGCGATTTCTTCCGCCTGCTTCTTCGGCATCTTGCGCACCCAGATCGGCGCCAGCGTGCAATTTTCGAGGATCGTCAAGTGCGGGAAGAGGTTGAAGTGCTGGAACACCATGCCGACCTCGCGGCGCACCTCGTCGATCTTCTTCAGATCGTTGGTGAGCTCGGTGCCGTCGACGATGATCTGGCCCTTCTGGTGCTCTTCCAACCGATTGATGCAACGGATCATCGTGGATTTGCCCGAGCCGGACGGGCCGGCGATGACGATGCGCTCGCCGCGCATGACCTTCAGGTTGATGTCGCGCAGCACGTGGAAATCGCCGTACCACTTGTTCATGTTGATGATTTCGATCGCCACTTCCGTTGCGGAAACGGTGAGCTTCTTAGCTGGAGCTTCAGCCATGATTATTTTCCCTCATTCTTATCGTTTGTGGCCGGTGTCGAGGTGACGTTCGATGAATGCTGAATAGCGCGACATGCCGAAGCAGAAAAGCCAGAAGGCGAAGCCGGCAAAGATCAGCCCCGTCAGCGGCGTTACTGCGGTTGCCCAGTTCGGATCGACGAAGTTGAGGCGAACGATGCCGAGAAGGTCGAACATGCTGATGATCGACACCAGCGAGGTGTCCTTGAACATGCCGATGAAGGTGTTGACGATACCAGGTATCACCAGTTTGATTGCCTGCGGCATGATCACCAACCGCATCTTCTGCCAGTAGCCCAGCCCGAGCGAATCCGCCCCCTCGAACTGGCCCTTGGGAATAGCCTGCAGGCCGCCGCGGATGACTTCCGCCATATAGGCGGAGGCGAAGATCGATACCCCGATGATCGCGCGCAAGAGCTTGTCCACCGTCCAGCCGGCCGGCAGGAAAAGCGGCAGCATGACGCTCGCCATGAACAGGACCGTAATCAGCGGTACGCCGCGGACGACTTCGATGAAAACGACGCAGAACGTGCGGATGACCGGCATCTGCGAGCGCCTTCCGAGCGCCAGGATGATGCCGAGCGGGAAGGAGACGGCGATGCCGACGAAAGACAGCACCAGCGTCACCAGCAGCCCGCCCCAGAGTGGGGTCTCGACGATTTCCAGGCCAAATCCGCCGTAAAGCAGAAAGAAGGAAACGATCGGAAGTGCGCCGAAGAGCAGGAGGGCGTTGACCCCCTTGCGCGGCGCCGAAGGGATGAGCATCGGCACCAACAGGAGTACGAAAAGAATGCCGACCAGCGTCGGGCGCCAGCGCTCGTCGAGCGGATAACGGCCAAAGATGAACTGGTCGAATTTCGCATTGACGAAGGCCCAGCATGCACCGCTCCAGCCATCCGGCTGGATGCCACCCTGTACGGCAGTGGCGCAGAAGGTGCGGTCTGGGCCGCTCCAAACCGCCTGCACGAAGAGCCAGTCGAGCGCGTGCAGGAGGGCCCAAAAGACAAAGACCAGGGCCAGGATGGTAAGGACGATGTCCTTGGGCGTCGCGATCAAGTTGCGGCGAATCCAAGCGACCGGGCCTTTCGCTGCAAAGGGCGGCGGCTCCGGCGCCAGTATGGCGGTTCTGACGAAAGCGTTGCTCATCTTACCTCTCCACCAGTGCCATCTTGGCATTGAACCAGTTCATCAACAGCGAAGTTACAACACTGAGGCTGAGGTAAATGACCATCCAGATGAGGATCACCTCGACAGCCTGACCAGTCTGGTTCAGCGTCGTGCTGCCGACGGCGACGAGATCGGCAAAACCGATGGCGATAGCCAGCGACGAGTTCTTGGTCAGATTGAGATACTGACTGCTCAGCGGCGGAATGATGATGCGGAAAGCCTGCGGAATGACGACCAGTCGGGTGACCGACGAGGGATGAAGCCCAAGTGCGCCTGCAGCTTCGGTCTGTCCCTTCGGCACACCGCGAATGCCTGCGCGCACGATCTCGGCGATGAAGGCAGCGGTGTAGAAGGAAAGCGCCAGGAAGAGCGACATGAACTCGGGCCCCACAACGGAGCCGCCGGTGAGGTTGAATTTGCCCGCGATCGGATAATCGAAGGAAAGCGGCGCGCCTGCGAGCAGGAAGACGACAAGTGGCAGGCCGATCAGCAGGCCGATCGAAGCCCAGATCGTATGGAACGGCTGGCCTGTCGCTGCCTGCCGGCGATGCGCCCATCGGGCCGTGACGATAACGGCGATGATCGCGACGACGAAGGCGACGCCGACGAGCCAGAAAGTCTCGCCGAAAATCGGTTTGGGGAAGGAAAGCCCACGGTTGTTCAGATACGCCCCGAGCGGCAGATGCAGTGACTCGCGCGCATTAGGCAGAACCGCCAGAACACCCGAATACCAGAAGAAGATGACAAGCAGCGGCGGGATATTGCGGAAGACTTCGACATAAACCGTGCACAGTTTGGCAATCAACCAGTTCCGTGAAAGGCGGCCGATGCCGATGATGAAGCCGATGATGGTGGCGGTGATGATGCCGGTGATGGCGATCAGCAACGTGTTCAAAAAGCCGACCAGCAGCGCGCGGCCGTAGGTCGAATCGCTTGAATAGGCAATCAGCGACTGACCGACCTCGAAGCCGGCACGGCCGTTCAGAAAACCGAAGCCCGACGCGATGTTAGCGCGCGCCAGATTGACGGCAGTGTTGTGCGCAACCCACCAGACGAAGACGACCAGCAGGACGATGGTGAGAACCTGGAAGAAAATGCCCCGAATTGTCGGGTCGTAGAGGGCGGACTGAAAGCTCCAGCCGCTCCTGGATATACGTGTTGAATCCAAAGCCTGATGCGTCATGCTTGGCCAATTCCCCATTATGCTCCTTTTCGGAGCTTTTTTATTGGAGGGGAAAGGCGGTCGCCCGCCTTTCCGACTTCATGCGTGATGCCGCTCAGCGAACCGGCGGAGCGTACTGGATGCCACCCTTGTTCCACAGGGCGTTGAGGCCGCGCGCAATCTTGAGCGGGCTGCCCTGGCCGATGTTGCGCTCGAAGACTTCGCCGTAATTGCCGACGTTCTTGACGATATTGTAAGCCCAGTCGTTGGTCAGGCCGAGATCGGTGCCGATCTTGGTATCCGCCTCGACGCCGAGGAAACGCTTGATGTCAGGGTTCGGCGAGTTTTTCATGTCGTCGACATTGGCCTGGGTGATGCCGAACTCTTCAGCATTGATCATGGCATAGCCGACCCAGCTGACGATATCGAACCACTGGTCGTCACCCTGACGAACGGCCGGGGCGAGCGGTTCCTTGGAGATGATTTCCGGCAGAATCGCGTGTTCGTCCGGGTTCTTCAGCGTCAGGCGCAGCGAATAGAGACCGGACTGGTCGGTGGTGTAGACGTCGCAACGGCCGGCATCATAGGCGGCGTTGACCTCGTCCAGCTTTTCGAAGACGACCGGATTGTACTGAAGGTTGTTCGCCTTGAAATAGTCGGCGAGGTTGAGCTCGGTGGTCGTGCCCGACTGGACGCACACGGACGCGCCGGAGAGTTCCAATGCCGACTTCACGTTGAGGCTCTTGCGGACCATGAAGCCCTGGCCGTCATAATAGTTGACGAAACGGAAGTTCAGGCCGAGTGCCGTATCGCGGTTGATCGACCAGGTCGTATTGCGGGCGAGGACGTCGATTTCACCCGACTGCAGGGCAGGGAAGCGATTGGCGGCGCTGAGCGGCGTGAACTTCACCTTGGTGGGGTCGCCGAACACGGCAGAAGCGACGGCCTTGCAGAAGTCGACGTCGAAGCCCGCCCAATTGCCGGAAGCGTCAGGCGCGGCGAAGCCGGCGAGACCGGTGTTGACGCCGCACTGAATGAAACCCTTTGCCTTTACATCGCCGAGTGTGGTGGCCGAAGCAGCCGAGGTGCCAAGAGCGAAAACTGCTGCGCCGATCGCGGCGGACAGAAGCTTGTTCTTCATTTTTTTTTCCCAACCTTTTCCGTTGTATTATTTCTTGTGGGGCGTTCCGGCGGAAAAAACTCTGCCACCCCCATCGTCTCGACACCCTCCCGGCGCGAGTACCCTATCACAGTCGCAAATGTCACCATGGTCAAGTGTCGCCATCAATAATTGCGGCAAAATTCAGATTTTTGCCGGATTGCGCCACATTCGAAGGCGGTTGGCTAGGAAATGAGCGCCCAATTGCGGAAAAATAACGCGAATTTGGAAAAACCTAGCGACTGCTGTCCTCTCTTCGAGGGGTTGACCTGACCGGTCGAGGCGTCCAAAAGTCTGGTTTTGCGCCCCTCGCCAAAGGCTATTTCCCACATGAAAGACAAAGACAGCTTGCTGCAGACCGCCGGCATCAATACCCGCCTGACCCATATCGGCAACGACCCCTTCGACTATCACGGCTTCGTCAATCCGCCGGTCGTGCATGCCTCGACGGTGCTGTTTCCGAACGCGGCGACGATGGACAAGCGCTCGCAGAAATACACCTATGGAACGCGCGGTACGCCGACGACGGACGCGCTCTGCGAGGCGATCGATGCGCTCGAAGGTTCGGCCGGCACGATCCTCGTTCCCTCGGGGCTGGCGGCCGTCACCATTCCGTTCCTGGGCTTCGCAGCCGCCGGCGATCACGCACTCGTCGTCGATTCGGTTTATGGCCCGACCCGCCATTTCTGCGATACGATGCTGAAGCGGCTCGGTGTCGAGGTGGAATATTATGATCCGGCGATCGGCGCCGGCATCGAGGCGCTGTTCCGGCCGAACACCAGGCTCGTCCATACCGAGGCTCCAGGCTCCAATACCTTCGAAATGCAGGATATTCCGGCGATCGCGGCGGTCGCCCATCGCCATGGCGCCGTCGTCATGATGGACAATACCTGGGCGACGCCGCTCTATTTCAGGCCGCTCGATCACGGCGTCGACATCTCCATCCATGCAGCGACCAAATATCCATCCGGCCATTCCGACATTCTGCTCGGAACGGTGTCGGCCAATGCCGCGCACTGGGAGCGGCTGAAGGAGGCGAACGGCGTGCTCGGCATCTGTGGCGCGCCCGACGATGCTTATCAGATCCTGCGCGGATTGCGCAGCATGGGCCTGCGCCTCGAGCGCCATTATCAAAGCGCGCTTGATATCGCCGAGTGGCTGGAGGGCAGGGAGGATGTCGCCCGGGTGCTGCATCCGGCGCTGCCGAGTTTCCCCTCTCACAATATCTGGAAGCGCGATTTTACGGGCGCAAGCGGTATCTTTTCCTTCGTGCTTGCCGCGGAGAGCCCCGAGAAATTCAAGACAAAGGCGCATGCTTTCCTCGACGCGCTCAGCATTTTCGGTCTCGGCTATTCCTGGGGAGGCTTTGAAAGCCTCGCGCTACAGGCCAATCTGAACGACCGCAAGGTCGCCAAGGCGCCGAAGGAGGGGCCGGTCATCCGCCTGCAGATCGGCCTAGAAGATGTGGCCGACCTCAAGGCCGATATCGAACGGGGTTTTGCGGCGGCAAGCGCCGTCTGAGCAGTTGCGGCTAAAGCATGTCGCGCAAAGTGTGCAGCGGTTTTGCGGCAAGGACATGCGTAAAACAAAACACCTAAAGCGCAGGGAGCGAATCTGAAAGATCGCGACGCGCTTTAGGGCGCTGCGGCCGCTTGCAGCGCCTTACAGCGTGCTCCGGGCCCGGTAGCCGTAAATCCAGTCGAGATCGGCCGCCAGGCTCTGTGGCGGCTTCAGGCCGAGCACGAGATCACGGCCGATCCGGATCGGCCCCTTCGCATGATAGGCAAATTTGTTGAAGGCGCCGCGCTGGCGAAGCTTTGCAATGCGCGGCGCTCGATGCCTTTCAAAGAGCGCCAGTGCTTCCGCCACCGGACGGTTTGAAAGAGCCGCGGCAAGTTCGTAGGCGTCTTCGATCGCCATGGCCGCTCCCTGGGCGGCAAAGGGCATCATCGCATGCGCGGCGTCGCCGATCAGAACCGTCCCGCGGCCGTCCTGCCACGCGCCCGACGTGGTTTCGAAGAGGGGCCAGAACGTCAGCTTCGGCTGTTTTTCGAGCAGCGACACGATCGCGCTGTTCCAACCGGAAAGCTGCGCCCGGAGCCGCATGCGCTGCTCTGCCGTCGGCTCGTTTCTCCAGGCCTGCGGCGCGGCATTGCCGGCGGTGATCGCCACCATGTTGATGCTGCCGGTCTCCTTCAGCGGATAGCAGACGAGATGCGCCGATCCGCCGAGGAAAGCCGAAACGCTTGTGCGGTCGAGGAAGCTTGGTGCCTCTTCTTCGGGAATGGTGAAGCGGTAGGCGATGTTGCCGGAAAAACGCGGCGAGGGGCTGCTGGGAACGGATTGCCGGAGCTTCGACCAGACGCCGTCCGCGCCGATGACGACATCGGCGGCCCGCTCGACAGGCGGCGAGTTCGATTCAAGTCGTACGCCAAGATGAAGCCGGCAGAGCGGATCGGCTTCGACCGCAGCAAGAAGCGCATTCTGCAATGTGGAGCGGTGCAGGACGCCATAGGGTGCCCCCCAGCGCTGCCGCGCGAATTTGCCCGCCGGCACGGCCGCAAGCTGGCGCAGCGAACTGCCTGACATCAGCCGGATCGCCTCCGGTTCGAGCCAGACTTTGGAAAGCCCTTCGAGGATGCCGAGTTCTGCCAGGATGCGGGAGGCGTTCGGCGAAACCTGCAAGCCGGCGCCGACCTCGGCGAGTTCATCCGCCTGCTCGAAAATCTCCGAACTGATGCCCCGCCGCGAAAGCGCAAGCGCAGCGGCCAGCCCGGCAATGCCGGCGCCGATGATGGCGGCATGTTCGACCGGCATTATCAGGTCCGATCCGGATTCTGGACGGTTTACGCCGCCTTCACGTGGAAAACGCAGCCGGCCGGATTGGTCTGGCTCGGCTTGAGAGAAGGATTATAGCGGTAAAGCGTCGAGCAGTAGGAACAGACCTTCTCGTTGTCGTCGCCCATGTCGATGAAGATATGCGGATGGTCGAAAGGAACCGAAGCGCCGGTGCACATGAATTCCTTGACGCCGACTTCGATGACGCGATGACCGCCGTCGTTCTGGAAGTGGGGAATGTTGTGGCCGGCCATGTCGCTCTCCGAATGCTTTGAAAGTGCGCGGACCTTATAAGCCTTCGCCGCAAATGTGTAGAGCCAAAGCGCCGCGCCGGGCACAGTTTTTACCCACTATTTTGGCTTCACGCCGAGAGGCGGCTCGACTATGGTCGCGCCAAAAGGAAGGCCCGATGAACCTTAATACACCTGCATTTTCAAGCTTCACTCATGACGGATTGGAGATCGCCTTTTTCGATGAGGGCGACCCGTCCGGCGTGCCTGTCCTGCTGATCCATGGTTTTGCCTCGACGGCGAACGTCAACTGGGTGCATCCGGGATGGTTGAAGACGTTGGGAGATGCCGGCTATCGGGTGATCGCCATCGACAATCGCGGCCATGGCGCGAGCGACAAGCCGCACGATGCCGAAGCCTATCGCCCCTGGGTCATGGCCGGCGATGCGATCGCCTTGCTCGATCATCTCGGCATCCCTGAGGCCAATCTCATGGGCTATTCGATGGGCGCGCGCATTTCCGTTTTTGCGGCACTCGCCAATCCGCATCGCGTCCGCTCGCTGGTGCTCGGCGGCCTCGGCATCGGCATGACCGATGGGGTCGGCGACTGGGACCCGATCGCCGATGCGCTGCTTGCTCCGTCGCTGGAGGTCGTGACGCATGAGCGCGGCCGCATGTTCCGCGCCTTCGCCGAACAGACGAAGAGCGACCGCACTGCGCTTGCTGCCTGCATCCGCGGCTCGCGCGACCTCGTCGCTCGCTCCGATATGGGCAAGCTCGACATGCCGACACTGATCGGCGTCGGCACCAAGGATGATATCGCCGGCTCGCCGCAGGAACTGGCCGCCCTGATGCCCGAGGCCGAAGCGCTCGATATTCCCGGCCGCGATCATATGCTCGCCGTCGGCGATAAGGTTTTCAAGCTGGCGGTGCTGGCCTTCTACGCAAGGGTCGCCGAGAGGTGACATCATCGTGATGCCGAAAAACCATGCTAAAAAACCATGGCGACGGCACCCATTTATGTTATTGCCGTTTTCCTCTATATATCGGTATTCCGAAAACGGCATTCCGGCTGGCAACGAGGAGAGCGGCGATGGTCGCCAAGACAGATATTCGTGCTTTTGAGACAGGCCATCCTCTGAAAGTGATGGATCCCATCTGGGATAGCCTGCGCGAGGAAGCACGGATCGCGGCCGAAAAAGATCCGGTTCTTGCCGCCTTCCTCTACTCGACGGTGATCAATTACCATTCGCTTGAGGAATGCGTCATCCACCGCATCTGCGAACGTCTCGACCATCCCGACATGCAGGCGAACCTGCTGCGTCAGACCTTCGAGGAAATGCTCATCGACTGGCCGGAGTGGAGTTCCATCCTGCGCGTCGACATCCAGGCCATCTATGACCGCGATCCGGCATGTCTGCGCTTCATGGAGGCGGTGCTCTATTTCAAGGGTTTCCATGCGCTGCAGACGCATCGTCTGGCCCACTGGCTGCTGAACCGCGGCCGGCGCGATTTTGCGCTCTATCTGCAGAGCCGCTCCTCCAGCGTCTTCCAGACCGACATCAATCCCGCGGCTCGTATCGGCAAGGGAATCTTCCTCGATCACGCCACCGGCCTCGTCGTCGGCGAGACGGCCGTCATCGGCGACAATGTTTCGATCCTACATGGTGTGACGCTCGGCGGCACCGGCAAAGAGGGCGCCGACCGCCACCCAAAGATCGGCAGCGGCGTCATGATCGGCGCCGGCGCCAAGATCCTCGGCAATATCGAGATCGGTTACTGCTCGCGCGTTGCCGCAGGTTCCGTGGTGCTGAAAGCGGTGCCGCCGAAGAAGACGGTAGCAGGCGTTCCGGCCAAGGTCGTCGGCGAGGCCGGCTGTTCAGAGCCGTCGCGCAATATGGACCAGGTGATTGGCGCCGATATCTGAGCGCTAAGGGATGAGGGAAGGTCGGCAGGCACCGGACGGGGACAGGCCACGCCAAGTGGCAACCTTGCCTTTACACCGCTGCTTTTCCTGTGCAAGAAGCGGCCAATCAAGACCGCTTACGGAGATGACAGAGTGAAGCCAGAAGAAATCAAGAAGCTCGACGCCTACTTCAAACGTACGCTCAACCCGCAGATCGTCGTCAAGGCGCGTCCGCGTAAGAATGATTCTGCGGAAGTCTATCTCGGCGAAGAATTTCTGGGCGTCGTCTATGTCGATGACGAAGACGGCGACCGCTCCTACAACTTTTCGATGGCGATCCTCGACGTCGATCTTTGATCGTGCATGAGAGCTTGAAGTGGACCGGGCGGCGACATCCGCCCGGTCTTTTTTGTTTTTTTGCTTCCGAATCAAATTTTTTTTAAAACGCCTGGTTGTGGCATTGTGTCATATATTAGCAAAAACAGTTAAAGAGGTACGTTCACCGGCTCGCCCGCTTTGTCTTGCTGCTGTAACACAACCTGGAGATGTTTTGCGCCGCACAAGACTACTTGACTATTTGTGCATTGCGGCTACCCTGCCGCCATCCAACAGCCCAACGGAGGACGGCCATGTTCAACTTTGACGAAGCCAACAAAAAGAGCAAGGAAGCCGTCGACACGGCGCTGAGAACCTATTCCGACACGACCAGGGGCTTTCAGGCGATCGCCGCCGAAGCTGCTGAATATTCGAAGAAGTCCTTTCAGGATGCCGTAACGCATTTCGAAACTTTGGCGGGCGTCAGGAGCTTCGAGGCCGCTTTCGAACTGCAGACCAGCTACGTCAAGTCGGCCTATGAGAGCTTCGTCTCCGAAACGACGAAGCTCGGCGAAATGTACGCCGATCTCGCCAAATCCGCGTACAAGCCCTATGAGGCGCCGATCGCTGCTGCTGCCGCTGGCGTAGTCAAGTCGCCGAAATCGCCGCAGCCGGCGACCCCCGCTGCTGCCTGAAGCAACGTCGAAAGCGCAACCTGCGCTACATATTGAAAAATTAAGGCCGGCTACGCATCTGTAGCCGGTCTTTTTTGTTTCCACTTTCATTGCTGCGCCCGCATGCGGGCCGTCCGGGGACTTTTTAGGTCTTTCCCGTGCATGCCGGCATTTCTTGATTGCAGTGTCTGACAGGGGGCTTAAAATCGGCCCATTATGAACTAAGTTAGTGTTTCAGATATTCGACGGGAAAAAGCACCCTCCCATGCTCCGCCGGATTGATCGAGGAATGAATGACAATGATCGCAAAGCCGATCCGGATGCAGAACGACAGCGAAAGGAACGGGGACAACGGAAATCGCGGAACCTCGGTCATCACGCGCACCAAGCCGAAGACCAAGAAGCCCAACCTCTATCGCGTGCTGCTTTTGAATGACGATTATACGCCCATGGAATTCGTCATTCATATTCTGGAGCGTTTTTTTCAGAAGGACCGTGAAAGTGCCACCCGCATCATGCTCCATGTCCACAATCACGGCGTCGGCGAGTGCGGAATATTCACATACGAGGTAGCGGAAACGAAGGTCAGCCAGGTGATGGACTTCGCCCGGCAACACCAGCATCCGCTGCAATGCGTCATGGAAAAGAAGTGAGGATCTGAACGTGCCAACATTTTCGCCTAGCTTAGAGAAGGCGCTCCATCAGGCACTGACCTTTGCCAACGAGCGGCATCATGAATATGCGACGCTCGAGCATCTGCTGCTCGCACTGATCGACGATGCCGATGCGGCCGCGGTCATGGGCGCCTGCAATGTCGATCTCGATGCGCTGCGCAAGACGCTCGTCGAATATGTCGATAACGAACTTTCCAATCTGATCACGGGCTATGACGAGGATTCGAAGCCGACCTCCGGCTTCCAGCGCGTCATCCAGCGAGCCGTCATCCATGTGCAGTCATCCGGCCGCGAGGAAGTGACAGGCGCCAACGTGCTCGTTGCGATCTTCGCCGAGCGCGAAAGCCATGCCGCCTATTTCCTGCAGGAGCAGGAGATGACCCGCTACGATGCCGTCAACTACATCTCCCACGGCATCGGCAAGCGGCCGGGCGCGTCGGAGACCCGCACTCCGCGCGGCGCCGAAGAAGAGGCCGAGAGCAAGCCGACGGCGCGCGGCGGCGAGGAAGAGGGCGGCCCCAAGAAGCAGCAGGATGCGCTTAAAGCCTATTGCGTCAATCTCAATGAGAAGGCCAAGGGCGGTAAGATCGACCCGCTGATCGGCCGTCATGCCGAGGTGAGCCGCACCATTCAGATCCTGTGCCGCCGTTCGAAGAACAATCCGCTCTATGTCGGCGATCCCGGCGTCGGCAAGACGGCGATCGCCGAAGGCCTTGCCAAGCGCATCGTCGAAGGCAAGGTTCCCGAGGCGCTCGCCGATGCGACGATCTTCTCGCTCGACATGGGTACGCTGCTCGCCGGCACACGCTACCGTGGCGACTTCGAGGAACGCCTGAAGCAGGTTGTCAAGGAGCTGGAAGAATATCCGGGCGCCGTGCTGTTCATCGACGAGATCCATACGGTGATCGGCGCCGGCGCCACCTCGGGCGGCGCGATGGATGCATCGAACCTGTTGAAGCCGGCCCTGTCGTCGGGCGCGATCCGTTGCATTGGTTCGACCACCTACAAGGAATACCGCCAGTTCTTCGAGAAGGACCGGGCGCTGGTGCGTCGTTTCCAGAAGATCGACGTCAGCGAGCCGTCGATCAATGATGCGATCGAGATCATGAAGGGCCTGAAGCCCTACTTCGAAGAGTATCACCACCTGCGCTATTCGAACGATGCCATCAAGTCGGCCGTCGAGCTGTCGGCCCGCTACATCTCCGACCGCAAGCTGCCTGATAAGGCGATCGACGTGATCGACGAAACGGGTGCGGCCCAGATGCTGCTGCCGCCGTCGAAGCGCCGCAAGCTGATCACCGAAAAGGAGATCGAGGCGACGATCGCGACGATGGCCCGCATTCCGCCGAAGACCGTCTCCAAGGACGACGAGGCGGTGCTCGCCAATCTCGAGCAGGAACTGCGTTCGGTGGTCTACGGACAGGACATCGCGATCGAAGCTCTTTCAACCTCGATCAAGCTGGCGCGTGCCGGCCTTCGCGAGCCGAACAAGCCGATCGGCGCCTATGTCTTCTCCGGCCCGACCGGCGTCGGCAAGACCGAAGTGGCAAAGCAGCTGGCTGCGTCGCTCGGCGTCGAGCTCCTGCGCTTTGACATGTCGGAATATATGGAGCGGCACACGGTCTCGCGCCTGCTCGGCGCACCTCCCGGCTATGTCGGCTTCGACCAGGGTGGTCTCCTGACCGATGGCGTTGACCAGCATCCGCATTGCGTGGTCCTGCTCGACGAAATCGAGAAGGCGCATCCGGATATCTACAATATCCTTCTGCAGGTTATGGACCACGGCACCCTGACCGACCATAACGGCAAGAAGATCGACTTCCGCAACGTCATCCTGATCATGACGACGAATGCGGGCGCTTCCGAAATGGCCAAGGCCGCGATCGGCTTCGGCTCGTCCAAGCGCACCGGCGAGGACGAGGAGGCGCTGACCCGTCTCTTCACGCCGGAGTTCCGCAACCGTCTCGACGCGATCATTCCGTTCGCGGCGCTGCCGACGGCGGTCATTCACAAGGTCGTGCAGAAGTTCATCATGCAGCTGGAGGCCCAGCTTTCCGAAAGGAACGTCACCTTCGACCTGCACGAGGATGCGATCGCCTGGCTTGCAGAAAAGGGTTACGATGAGAAGATGGGCGCCCGCCCGCTGGCCCGCGTGATCCAGGACACGATCAAGAAGCCGCTCGCCAACGAAATCCTCTTCGGCAAGCTGAAGAAGGGCGGCGTCGTCAACGTCACCGTCGGCCCGAAGGAAGACGGCAAGCCCGGTATCCTGCTGGAAGCCATTCCGGATACGGCGCCGATCAAGCCGAAGCCGGAAGCCGAGGTCGTGCATCCCGAAGCCGACGACGAGGATGATGGCGAGCTGAAGACGAAGACGGCCCGCAAGACCCGCGCCAAGACGGTGCCGCAGGCCGAGCCCGAGGTCCGCGACGCTCCCAAGAAGGGAAGCACGGTTCCCAAGGTTCCGCGCAAGAAGTGAGAGCTCGTCACCGAATTAAAAAAGGCCGCGTCACCCGCGGCCTTTTTTGTTTCCCGTCGTTGCCAGGAATTCGCGTTATGCCAGGGCCGCCCGGATCTTTTCGGCATGGGCGGCAAGCACGGCGCCGTCCTCCATCCTGCCGGAATGCGGCTTGAGCGCCACGCCCTCATGGCGGGGGATGATGTGGAAATGCAGATGGAACACCGTTTGTCCGGCTGCCGGTTCGTTGAACTGGGCGATGAACACGCCATCGGCGTCGAAAACTTCCTGGACCGCCTGGGCGACCTTTTGAACGACGGTAATGGCATGGACGAGGGTGGCGGGATCGGCATCGAGAATATTGCGCGAAGGCGCCTTCGGAACGACGAGCACGTGGCCCGGCGCTTGCGGCATCACATCCATGAAGGCCACCGTATGCTGGTCCTCGTAGATTCGGTTCGAGGGAATTTCGCCGCGCAGGATCTTGGCGAAGATATTGTTGTCGTCATAGGCGCTGGTCATCGCGAAATCTCCTCACGTTCCATTTGATCGGGTAGCGCGCTCGGCAGGGCGGCGTCAATCCTCCTGCTGACGCTCACCCTTGCGGAAGGGGCTGTGCTCGCTCAGCAGTTCACTCATCTGTTCGACATCGGCGCGCTCGCGCGCGAGATAATCGCCGATCGCGCGGCGCAGCCCGCCATGGGCGATATAATGGGCGGAATGCGTCGTCACCGGCAGGTAACCGCGAGCGAGCTTATGTTCGCCCTGCGCTCCGGCCTCGACCCGTTTCAACCCCTTCGCCAGGGCGAAGTCGATCCCCTGGTGATAGCAGACCTCGAAATGCAGGAAGGGGTGGTCCTCGATGCAGCCCCAGTGACGGCCGTAGAGCGTATCGCCGCCGATGAAATTGATCGCGCCGGCAATATAGCGCCCGTCGCGCTTGGCCATGACGAGCAGGATATCGTCGGCCATGCGCTCGCCGATCAGCGAGTAGAATTTGCGGGTGAGGTAGGGCCGGCCCCATTTGCGGCCGCCGGTATCCATGTAGAATTTGAAGAACTGGTCCCATATCCGCTCTGTCAGATCGCGCCCGGTCAGCCAGTCGATGCTGATGCCGGTTTCGAGCGCGGCGCGGCGCTCCTTGCGCAATGCCTTGCGCTTGCGCGACGCGAGCGTTCCGAGGAACTCGTCGTGATTGGCATAGCCGTCATTGATGAAATGAAACTGCTGGTCGGTGCGGTGCAGATAGCCATCCATCTCGAAGACGCCGATCTCCTCGTCCGGCACGAAGGTGATATGGGCCGAGGAAATACCGAGCCGGCGTACGACCTCCTTCAGGCTTTCGGCGATCGCGCTCTGGATCGGCAATCGTTGCAGCCCCTCGGCGACGAGAAGACGCGGGCCGGTCGCGGGTGTAAATGGGATCGAGCACTGCAGCTTGGGATAATAACGCCCGCCGGCCCGCTCGAAGGCGTCGGCCCAGCCGTGATCGAAGACATATTCGCCCTGGCTGTGGCTCTTGAGGTAGCCGGGCAGGGCGCCGATCAGCTCGCCACCATCGGTTTCGAGCAACAGATGGTGGCCGAGCCAACCGGTTTCGGCGGTGGCCGAGCCGGATTCTTCCAGCGACGATAAAAAGGCATGCGAAACGAACGGGTTATAGGCAAGCGTGTTGCCACCCTTCGACGCCCCGGAAAGCCTGGACCAGCTCTCCGGGGAAATCGCGGTGAAGGAGCGTTCTACGCGAATGGACAGTTCATCGGTCATGCGGCGGATGCGAAGCCTGTGGGAGGAGGGTTTCGGCTCTGTTTCAGTCTGCGCATGATCTTGGCCAAAAAGCGAGCGTCAAACGGCCACGCGCGGATCGAAGCCTTCGAAAGTCATCTGGTCTGCATTGGCGAAAGTGCGCCGGCGCGCCTCTTCGTCTCGCACCGTCCAGGTGATAACCGGAATGCCCTTGTCGCGTTCGCCCGTGATGAAGGCATTCGGCAGGTCGTCATAATGATAGGAGATGAAATCGAGACCGATCTCCATCGCCTTGGCATGGGTCTCAAACTCCTCCGGCGTGTTGCCATTGGCGGTCAGCCCGAGCGGATAGGGCGAGCCAAGCGCCTTCAGATCGCGCAACAGCCAATGGTCGAAGCTCATCAGTGCGACCTTGCCCTCATAGCCTTCCAGCACTTCGAGCACGGATTCGGCAAAGCCTTCGTCGTCGGCCTCACGGCCCTTCAACTCCAGCACCAGCGGAACCTTGCCCTCGACGAGGTCGAGGAGCTGGCGGAGCGTCGGCACCTTGTCGCCCGTGCCGCCGACGGCGATCAGCCCGAGTTCCCGGGAGGTGCGCTCGCGGATGTCGCCGTTCAGATTGCACAGACGCCGAAGATCCTCGTCATGAAAGATGATCGGCACGCCGTCGGAGGCGTAATGCAGGTCGCATTCGATCGCAAAGCCGGCTTCGACAGCGCGCGAGAAGGCCGAAAGCGTATTCTCCCAGACAAGCTTATTCAGGTCGTGATAGCCGCGATGGGCGACCGGCACGTCCTTGATCCAGTCCGCATTGGTCATTCTGCGATTTCCATGATAGCGTCGATCTCGACGGCGGCGTTCAGCGGCAGAGCGGCCATGCCGACGGCGGCGCGCGCATGTTTGCCGGCCTCGCCGAGCACACCGGCGATCAGGTTCGAAGCACCGTTGATGACGAGATGCTGCTCGATGAAATCGGGCGCCGAGGCGACGAAACCGTTCAGCTTGATGACGCGCCGGATGCGGCCGAGGTCGCCGCCGAGCGCGGCCTTGGCCTGGGCCAGGATGTTGATGGCGCAGAGTTCGGCGGCGCGCTGGCCGCTCGCAACGTCGACGGTCTTGCCGAGATGGCCCGATGCGGCGACTTTGCCGCCGTCGAGCGGCAGCTGCCCGGAGATGTAGAGAAGATTGCCGCTGATGACATAGGGAAGGTAGTTTGCGGCAGGTGCTGCGGCTTCGGGCAGGGTTATCCCCATCTCAGTCAGGCGCGCTGCAATTTCGTCGGACATTTTCGTCTCCGCTTTTGTTGTCAATTCTTCAAAAATTATGCATCAAGACTGGAATCTTTAATATGACAGTTTCGAGCCTCGATTTGGCCGAAAGTGTTCTTATAACATCGCGGCCGAGTCCAACAGGAGTTAATGAATGTTCCGATCGAGTCTAGTCGCTCTGCTTCTCGCCGGCCTTTCCGCCCATGCATGGGCGGCTGCGCCTGCGGCAAGTGCTGCGATCGCGACCGGCCTTGTCGCCCATCGCGCGGTCTACGATCTGGAATTGAAGGATGCGTCGGACCGCTCCGGCATCGCCTCCATGTACGGCCGCATGGTCTATGAATTCGACGGCAGCTATTGCCGGGGTTTCACCACCAATTTCCGCTTCGTGACGCAGATCGACACTGGCGACAGCGTGCGCGTCAGCGATCAGCAGACAAAGACCTTCGAGAACCTGAAGGACCGCAAGTTTACCTTTGACACCAAATCCTTCACCGACGACCAGCTCGACAAGGAGGTCAATGGCGCGGCCGAGAATCAGGCCAATGGCGTCAAAGTCGATCTCAAGCAGCCGGCGAGCCGCGAGCTGCAGCTTGGCGAAAGCCGCTTTCCGACAGAGCATATGCTCGATGTGATCCAGAACGCCAAGGAGGGAAAACGTTTCTTCGAAGCCCGCGTTTTCGACGGTTCCGATGACGGCGACAAGTCGCTGGTGACGACGACGATCGTCGGCAAGCAGGAAACGCCCGCTGCCGAGGAGGCCGATGCCGGCAATGCCGGCGCCTTCTCGAAGACGGCCTTCTGGCCGGTGACCATCGCCTATTTCAACGAGAATGCAAAATCGGATTCGCTGCCGGTCTATCGCATGTCGTTCAAGCTCTACGAGAACGGCATCACCCGCGACCTGACGATGGATTATGGCGATTTCGTCCTGACCGGCAAGCTCGCCAAGCTCGAGCTGCTGGATCACAAGGCTGAGGTCTGCAAGTAGGCCGCGGTTTTTCCGCTGTCATAAAACTGTATCGTAAAGTTCATTATTGTGTCGGCGACCGGCGATGATTGAGTCGCCTTCTGTCGTCCTGCTCTTGTGATCGGTGCGATTCCAGCGGCCAGTCCATTGCGACGGGGCCTGCAGTTGCGAAATAGGCCTCCAGACCATTACCCGCCGCAAGCCTGGAAAGCCTCACTATGGCCGATACCGATCTCGCGACTGTACAGAATGCCGCCCTGCCGGTTGTCGCCGCCGATCCGGCCCGCATTTCCGATAGCATCGATATCACCGACCGAGCCGGCATTTCGGTCTATGGCGACCGCGCCCAGCAGGCTGTCAGCGATTATGCCGACAGGATCCTGCGCGAGGTCCGCAACAAGGATGTCGGCGAGGTCGGCCGGCTGCTCACCGACATCATCCTCAAGTCGAAGAGCCTCGATCCGGCATCGCTGAAAGACAAGGGCCCCCTCAGCCGCATGTTCCTGTCGGCAAAGGCGCGGCTTGAACGCTTTAAGGAGGAGTTCGAGGACGTCGCCGGCCAGATCGACCGAATCGGCCTGGAGCTCGATCGTCACAAGGACACGCTGAGGCGCGACATCGCGCTGCTCGACGACCTGCATGAGGAAACCAGGCAATCGATCACGCGGCTCGATTTTTATGTTGAGGCCGGCAAAACCTTCGCCCAACGTTTCCGCAGCGTCGACCTGCCGAAGCTGAAGGCGCAAGCCGAAGCGGCGACGACCGGCCCCGGCGGCGGCATGCTGGAGACGCAGACCTATCAGGACAGCCTGCAGGCGCTTGACAGGCTGGAAAAGCGGGTCTTCTACCTGCAGCAGGCGCGTCAGCTCGGCATTCAGCAATTGCCGCAAATCCGCATCGTTCAGGCAGGCGACGAGACGCTGATCGAGAACCTGCAGGCGACGTCCGCGCTGACGGTGCCGGCCTGGAAGCAGAAGATGGTGATCCTGCTTGGCCTGACGCGGCAGAAATCGGCGCTCGACCTGCAGAAGGCGGTAACGGACGCCACCAACGACATGATCCGCCAGGCATCCGAGATGATGAAGGACCAGGCGATATCAATCGAGCAGCAGTCGCAGCGCGGCATCGTTGATATCGACACCCTCGCCAAGGCGAACAGGGATCTGATCGATACGATCTCAGGCGTGCTTCGGGTTCAGGAGGAGGGACGTCGGAAGCGGGCGCTCGCCGAACAGCAGATGGAGCAGATGACGATCGAGCTCAAGAAGGCGATGACTGAGGCGTGATCGACAGGATAACGATGCGAGCGCTGCTCTCAGGAGGTGTTCATGAAGGACATTCTGGCTGCCGTTCAGAGCGGATCGCTGAAATTCCTGATGACTTCGGCGACGCAATCCAATTCCGGCGCCAGCGCCTATCTCGCCATGCTGTCGGGCGCGCTCGGCAACAAGCCGGTGATCGAGCCCGGCGATCTCGATGACAAGAACGTCCAGGACAGCGTCCGACCTGCGCCTCATCCAGGCATCGCTCAAAGAGGATATTGGACGCTGATGGCCCTTTCTCGTCGCGCCTTTGGAGTGGGATTGCTGGGAGCAGGCATCGTCGGCACCGGCGGTTATTTCGCCGTCCGGGACCGGCCGGAATTGCAGGGCCTGCTCGGCGCTCGCACGACGTTCTTCGGCTTCGTAGGCGGCGAAAAGGAGGCCTTTCTCGCCGACCCCGACGTGATCAAGGCGCTCGGCGCATACGGGTTGACGATGGACAGCCGCGTCGCGGGCTCCGTCGAGGTGGTGCGCGAACAGGCGCTGCTGTCGCAGCATCCGCAATTCCTCTGGCCGTCCTCCTCGATCATGGTCGATATCGCCAGACAGAACGGGATCGGTATCCGCGACCGCGTCCTGCTGAACACGCCGATCGTCGTCTATTCCTGGCAACCGGTGGTCGATGGGCTGACGAAGGCGGGGTTGGTGACGGTCACGAAGGACGGCCACCATCAGCTCGATCTCAAGACGCTGCTCGACGCAATCCTGGCCGGCGCCGACTGGTCGAAGCTCGGCGTCAACTCGCTCTATGGCCGCGCCCGGATCGTCTCGACCGATCCCAACCGCTCCAATTCCGGCTTCATGTTTGCGGGCCTCGTGCTGAGCCTCTTCAGCGGCAATGTCGCGACATCGGCTGATCTTGCCGCATCAGGCGGCAAGGTCCAGGCGATCTTCCGCAATATGGGCTTCAAGTCGCCGTCGTCAGGCAAGCTTTTCGACCAGTATCTGGCAGGCGGCCTCGGCGGCGAGCCGCTCGTCGGCTACGAGAATCAGCTGGTCGAATGGATCCTCGCCGATCCCGAACGCTGGGACCGTATCAAGACGAGCGCAAGCGCGAAGCCGGTCGTGCTCTATCCGCGCCCGACCGTTTATTCCTCGCATCCGCTGATCGTCGTCGATGAAAACGCCAATCGGCTGATCGAGGCGCTGATCAGCCCGCGGCTGCAGGAACTCGCCTGGACGCGGCACGGCTTCCGCGGTCCGCTGGGGACCGCGACCGGAAACGCCGACAGCGCAATCGCCAGCCTGCTGCCCGCCGAGATCGACGCCGTCCTGCCGATGCCCGACGCCGGCGTCATGCTGGCGCTGCTGCCGACGCTGGCAAGCTGAGCGGCGGCATTTTCAGGGCAGGGCAGTCGGCCGGAAGTTCGGCATGATCCTTGTTTTTAGGCCGAATGGAATGTTTTCCTTGCTTTTATGCCGAACCGAATGTATGGGCACCGGCATTCCACACGTAAGGCATGGGATCGTCCGGGAGAAATCCGGGCTGTTCCGCCGGTGGCATCCTCGAAGAGGGTGCTGTTCGCCTTGCGGAGGTTCAACCGGAAAAGGAGTAACAAGGCATGGCATTGCCTGATTTTTCTATGCGTCAGCTGCTTGAAGCAGGCGTCCACTTCGGCCATCAGACTCATCGCTGGAACCCGAAGATGAAGCCGTATATCTTCGGCGATCGCAACAACATTCACATCATCGATCTGGCCCAGACCGTTCCGATGCTGTCGCGCGCCCTTCAGGTCGTCAGCGACACCGTTGCCCGTGGCGGCCGCGTTCTCTTCGTCGGCACCAAGCGCCAGGCGTCCGAGATCATCGCCGACAGCGCCAAGCGCTCGGCCCAGTACTACGTCAACTCGCGCTGGCTCGGCGGCATGATGACGAACTGGAAGACGATCTCCAACTCGATCCAGCGCCTGCGCAAGCTCGACGAAATCCTCAATGGCGAAGCCCAGGGCTTCACCAAGAAGGAACGCCTCAACCTCGAGCGCGAGCGTGAAAAGCTCGACAAGGCTCTCGGCGGTATCCGCGATATGGGCGGCACGCCCGACCTGATGTTCATCATCGACACCAATAAGGAAAAGATCGCGATCGACGAAGCCAAGCGCCTCGGCATCCCGGTTGTCGCTATCATCGATTCGAACTGCGATCCGGACCTGATCGACTATCCGATCCCGGGCAACGACGACGCATCGCGCGCAATCGCCCTGTACTGCGAGCTGATCTCCCGCGCCGCCATCGATGGCATTGCGCGCCAGCAGAGCTCTTCCGGCCGTGATCTCGGCGCATCCTCCGAAGTTCCGGTCGAGCCGGCCCTCGAGGAAGCAGCCGAAGGCTGATGAAGGCGGGCGGAGACAAAACTCCGTCGAAGCTTGCATAGACTGGGAAGGCCGCTCGCGACTCATCGAAGTTCGGCGGCCTTACCTGTTTCAAGGCGGAGGCGTCAGGCGCTCCGCCAGTAAAGTTTCGTTATGGCGCGTCTTCATCACGCTGTCATACATACAGGTACATTTCGTGCCTCAATCCGGTGCCGCGCCGCTTTGCGGTCCACCGTTTGAACCGACAAGAGGAAGATAATGAGCGAGATTACGGCTGCAATGGTGAAGGAACTGCGCGAAAAGACCGGCGCAGGCATGATGGACTGCAAGAAGGCTCTTGCTGAAACCAGCGGCGACATGGAAGCGGCGATCGACTGGCTGCGCGCCAAGGGCATCGCCAAGGCCGACAAGAAGTCGGGCCGTACCGCCGCTGAAGGCCTCGTCGGCGTTTCGAGCGAAGGCACGAAGGCCGTCGTCGTCGAAGTCAACTCCGAAACCGACTTCGTCGCCCGCAACGATGCCTTCCAGGATCTCGTCCGCGGCATCGCCAAGGTCGCCGTCTCGACGAACGGCACTGTCGAGGCCGTCGGTGCTGCGACCTATCCGGCATCCGGCAAGTCCGTTTCCGACACGATCAAGGATGCGATCGCAACGATCGGCGAGAACATGAACCTGCGCCGTTCGATCGCTCTCTCCGTCGAAGACGGCGTCGTCGCCACCTATATCCACAATGCGGTTTCCGACGGCCTCGGCAAGCTCGGCGTTCTCGTCGCGCTGAAGTCGACCGGTGACAAGGAAGCCCTGAACGCAATCGGCCGCCAGGTCGCCATGCATATTGCGGCGACCGCGCCGTTGGCGATCCGCCCTGAGGAAGTCGATGCCGCCGTCGCCGAGCGCGAGCGCAACGTCTTCATCGAGCAGTCGCGCGCTTCCGGTAAGCCCGACAACATCATCGAAAAGATGGTGGAAGGCCGCATGCGCAAGTTCTTCGAGGAGGTCGCCCTTCTCTCGCAGGCTTTCGTCATCAATCCCGATCTGACGGTCGCTGCCGCCATCAAGGAAGCTGAAAAGGCCGTCGGCGCGCCGATCGAAGTTGCCGGCATGGCCCGTCTTCTGCTCGGCGAAGGCGTCGAGAAGGAAGAGACCGATTTCGCAGCCGAAGTCGCGGCTGCCGTCAAGGGTTGATCTTCCAGCCATAATTCTGAAAACAAGAAGGGCATCGCGTGACAACGCGGTGCCCTTCGTGTATCGGGCATTCACGGCAATTTACGAGGAGCCAAGATGTCTTTAGAGCCTGTCTATAAACGCGTTCTGCTCAAGGCTTCCGGCGAAGCGCTCATGGGTGGCCAGGGTTTCGGGATCGATGTCGCGGTGGCGGACCGCATTGCATCCGATATCGCCGAGGCAAGGCATATGGGCGTGGAAGTCGGCGTCGTCGTCGGTGGCGGCAATATCTTCCGCGGTGTTGCAGTCGCATCCAAGGGCGGCGATCGGGTGACCGGCGACCATATGGGCATGCTCGGCACCATCATCAACGCGCTCGCGCTCGCAACCTCGCTGCGCAAGCTGAACATCGATACGGTGGTGCTTTCGGCCATCTCCATGCCGGAGATCTGCGAGAGCTTCTCGCAACGAGCGACCCTTTATCATCTGTCGATGGGACGCGTGGTGATCTTTGCCGGCGGCACCGGCAATCCCTTCTTCACCACCGATTCCGCCGCCGCACTGCGTGCTGCCGAAATGGGCGCCCAAGCGATCTTCAAGGGCACGCAGGTCGACGGCATCTATACCGCCGACCCGAAGAAATATCCCGATGCGACCCGCTTCGACCGCCTGACGCACCAGGAAGTGCTGGACAGGGGCCTTGCGGTGATGGACGTTGCCGCCGTGGCGCTTGCCAGAGAAAATTCCATTCCGATCATCGTCTTCTCGATCCACGAGAAGGGTGGTTTTGCTGAAATCTTGACGGGCGGTGGCCTCAAGACCATCGTCTCCGACAACTGATACAAGCCGCGCCGCGGTTTCGGCGCAGCCCTCGCTAGAACATGATTGAGCTTTAGGTCCGGTTGGCCTGAAATCTGAAACATGTTCTACATTAAAGAATTAGAGCATGAGACGTGCCGAAAACCGCTGACTTTTCGGCATCGCTCTAAACGGGAGCATCGACATGAGTGAAGGTATCGATATCAAGGAACTGAAGCGCCGGATGGACGGCGCGGTCTCCGCATTCAAGAGCGACATCGCATCGCTGCGCACCGGCCGTGCTTCGGCCAACATCCTCGATCCGGTCACGATCGAGGCCTATGGTTCGCGCGTGCCCTTGAACCAGGTCGCCAACATCACCGTGCCCGAGCCGCGCATGCTGACGGTTTCCGTCTGGGACAAGTCGATGGTCAGCGCCGTCGAACGCGGCATTCGCGAATCCAATCTCGGCCTCAACCCGATCGTCGACGGCCAGAGCCTGCGCATTCCGCTGCCGGAATTGAACGAGGAGCGCCGCAAGTCGCTCGTCAAGGTGGCGCATGACTATGCCGAGAAGAGCAAGGTGGCGATTCGCCATGTCCGCCGTGACGGCATGGACGGCCTCAAGAAAGCCGAAAAGGACGGTGTAATCGGCCAGGACGAGAGCCGTGCGCAATCCGAACGCGTACAGAAGATGACGGACGAGACGATTTCCGAAATCGACCGCTTGCTTGGCGAGAAGGAAAAGGAAATCATGCAGGTCTAGTGGACCTGTGCCTTTGCCTGGAAAGACCGGACGGGAAATGTCGGAATCTGTATTTGTGACTGTGCCAGAGCATGTTGCCATCATCATGGACGGCAATGGCCGTTGGGCCAAGCAGCGCGGCTTGCCGCGCACGATGGGCCATCGCAAGGGCGTCGAGGCGGTCCGCGAGACAGTACGCGCCGCCGGCGCGGCCGGTATAAAATATCTCACCCTCTTCGCCTTTTCCTCGGAGAACTGGCGCCGGCCCGAAGCCGAGGTTTCCGATCTGCTCGGTCTGCTCAAGGCTTTCATCCGGCGTGACCTTGCCGAGCTTCATCGCCAGAATGTGCGCATCAAGGTGATCGGCGACCGCCACAGCCTGCGCAGCGACATTCTCGGCCTGCTGCTTGAGGCGGAGGAGACCACCAGGGACAACACGGCGCTGACGCTGGTCATCGCCTTCAATTACGGCTCGCGCGATGAAATCTCGCGCGCCGTCGTGAGTCTCGCGAGGGACGTCGAGTCCGGCCGCCTGCGGGCACAGGACATCACTCCCGCGCTGATCAACGCCCGTCTCGACACGGCCGGCATCCCGGATCCGGATCTCATCATCCGCACCAGCGGCGAGGAACGGCTTTCCAACTTCCTGCTTTGGCAGGCCGCCTATTCGGAATTCATCTTCATCCCGGAATATTGGCCCGATTTCAGCCCGGAGATTTTCCGCTCGGCGCTGGAAAAATTCGCCTCCCGCGACCGGCGCTTCGGTGGCCTGTCATCGCAGGCAGCCGCGGTCGGCACCTGATGCAGAGGGAATTGAAGCTCCGCATCGTTTCAGGATTGATTCTCGCGGTCATCGTTCTTGTCGCCACCTGGTATGGCGGCCCTGCCTTTCGCACCCTGGCGGTGGTGATCGGTCTGCTGATCTACTATGAATGGTCTAAGATAACCGGCATTGCGCGGGATTGGGTCGCCAATGTAGTCGGTTGGATCGGCGAAGCGGCGATCGCCTTCCTTGTGCTTGTCGGCAATTTCGAATTCGCCGCCGGCATGCTGGCCGGCGTCACCGCCGTCGGCATAGCCCTGATCATCCTGCACGGCACGAGTCGCTGGCTGCCGGTCGGCCTCTTCTATGCCGGCGCCACAGGCCTGGCGCTCGCCGCGATCAGAGGCAACGACCAGCCCGGTCTTTACGCCATGCTTTTCGTATTTGCCGTCGTCTGGGCGACCGATATCCTCGCCTATTTCGTCGGCAGGGCGCTCCGCGGACCGAAGCTTGCCCCGTCGATCTCGCCGGGAAAGACATGGTCTGGCGCTATCGGCGGCGCCGTTTCCGCGGTCGCAGCCGGCGTCCTTCTCGCCCATTTCCTCCTTCCGGGCACCGAAGTCGTCGCCGCCGGCGTGGCGCTCATCCTGTCGGTCTGCAGCCAGTCGGGCGATCTTTTCGAATCCTTCATCAAGCGAAAATTCGGCGTCAAGGATTCGAGCCGTCTCATCCCGGGCCATGGCGGCGTCATGGACCGCGTCGACGGACTGATTTTCGCCTGTTTTGCGGCGTTCTTGCTTGCTACACTATTTTCCCTGATAAAGGGGGCTGGCATGACGTCGCTCGGAGCGGCATTGTTCGGCCTCTGATGACGCGGCAGCCTGACAGAAGGAATCCATGGACGTGATGACCGGCATATATGCATTCGTGATGGGGAATATCGTCACCTTCATCCTGGTGCTCTCGCTGCTCGTCTTCGTGCATGAGATGGGCCATTACCTTGTCGGGCGCTGGAGCGGCATCCGTATACTTGCCTTTTCGGTCGGCTTTGGTCCCGAGCTATTCGGCTTCACCGACCGCCATGGAACGCGCTGGAAGATCTCCGTGATCCCGCTTGGCGGTTACGTCCGCTTCTTCGGCGACGAGGATGCGTCGAGCAAACCGGACAGCGACAAGCTCGCCGCCATGTCCGAAGAGGAGAGGGCGCGCTCCTTTGCCGGCGCCAAGCTGTGGAAACGTGCCGCGACCGTCGCAGCCGGTCCGATCGCCAATTTTCTGCTGGCGATCGCCATCTTCACTGTTCTCTTCACAGTCTATGGCCGCATGATCGCCGACCCGGTCGTTGCCGAGGTCAAGCCGGAGAGCTCGGCGGCCGCCGCCGGCATCCTTCCCGGCGACCTCCTGGTTGCCATCGATGGCGGCAAGGTCGAGACGTTTGAAGATGTGCGCCGCTATGTCGGCATGCGCCCCGGCCAAAGGATTGTCGTCACAGTCGAGCGCGGCGGCCAGAAGCTCGATGTGCCGATGGTGCCGCAGCGCGTCGACCAGACCGATCAGTTCGGCAACAAGATGGAAGTCGGTCAGATCGGCATCGCCACCGACAAGAACTCCGGCAATTTCCGGCTGCAGACCTACACGCCGCTCCAGGCGCTGCGTGAGGGCGTGATCGCCAGCGGGCAAATCGTCACGGACACCTTCAAATATATCGGCAACATATTCAGCGGATCGATGCGGGCCGATCAGCTGGGCGGGCCGATCCGTGTGGCTCAGGCTACCGGCCAGATGGCGAAGCTTGGCGTTGGGGCAGTGTTGCAGCTTGCTGCGGTGCTGTCGGTTTCGATAGGATTGCTTAACCTGATGCCGGTTCCGGTACTTGATGGCGGCCACCTGATGTTCTATGCGGTGGAAGCGGTCAGAGGAAAACCGCTGGGTGCCAAGGCTCAGGAAATTGCATTTCGTATAGGCCTGGCAATGATATTGACATTGATGGTTTTCACGACCTGGAACGACATCAGCCTGAGCTGAAGGTAAACGCGTAAGGCAAGGGAATTACTATTTATTTACGATGTTTCAAGGCTGTAGTGGCGAATGGGTCACGCTTGGAAATGAAGTAAACAGAAATTAACGCCCTCCCTTGCTTGTATGTCAAAAGCGGGTAAAACGACACACGTGACCGGAATCGGGTTCTCCCGGGGACGGGGACGAGGGAAAAAAGGTAATAGGTGAAATGAAGGCTGGTTCAAAGTTTTTGAACGCAGTATCGGCGGTTGCGCTGTCTGCTAGTGTTGTTGCTTCGGGCGCAGGTGCTTTGACGTTCGTTTCCGCTACGGCCGCCGAGGCCGCGGTCATCCAGCGCATCGATGTGCGTGGCGCAAGCCGCGTCGGCGCGGAAGCCGTCCGGTCGAACCTCACCATCACGCCCGGCAAGAGTTTCTCGAACACTGATATCGATAACTCGGTCAAACAGCTTTACGGCACGGGCTACTTCTCCGACGTGAAGATTTCGGTTTCCGGCGGCACGCTCGTCGTCAACGTCCAGGAGGCCCAGCTCGTCAATCAGGTCGTCTTCAACGGTAACCGTAAGATCAAGGACGACAAGCTCGCGACGATCGTCCAGACGCATGCTGCCGGTCCTTACAGCGACACGCAGATTCAGTCCGACATCCAGGCGATCAAGGATGCCTATGCCGCCACCGGCCGCAGCGAAGTCGAAGTGACGACGCAGGTGGTGCCGCTGGGCGAAGGCCGCGTCAACCTTGCTTTCGTCATCAACGAAGGTGACCGCACCAAGATCGATGCGATCAATTTCGTCGGCAACAACGCCTATAGCGCCGGCCGCCTTGCTGCCGTAATTCAGACAAAGCGTTCGAACTTCCTTTCGTTCCTGACCCGCAAGGACGTCTACAACGAAGACAAGCTCCACGCCGACGAAGAAGCGCTGCGCCAGTTCTATTACAATCGCGGCTATGCCGACATGCGCATCGTCTCTTCCGATGCCAGCTTTGACGAGGCAACCAACAAATACACGCTCACCTTCAACATCGAGGAAGGCCAGCGCTACGACTTCGGACCGGTGACCGTCCAGTCGACCGTCGAAGGCGTCGGCTCGGATCAGCTGCTGCCGCTGGTGCGCACGAAAGAAGGCCACCTCTACAGCGCCAAGGAAGTTCAGAAGTCGATCGAAGCGATTTCCGATCAGGTCGCCTCCGCCGGTTATCCCTTTGCGCGCGTCACGCCGCGCGGTAACCGCGACCTCAACAACAACACGATCGGCGTCGAATATCTCGTCGACCAGGGCGAGCGCGCCTATGTCGAGCGCATCGAGATCCGCGGCAACAGCCGCACGCGCGACTACGTCATCCGCCGCGAATTCGACATGAGCGAAGGCGACGCCTTCAATCAGCAGATGATCACCAAGGCCAAGCGTCGTCTGGAGGCGCTCGGTTACTTCTCTTCGGTCAATATCTCCACGCAGCCGGGCAGCTCCCCGGATCGTGTCGTGGTGGTGGTCGACGTGCAAGATCAGTCGACCGGTTCGTTCGGTGTCGGCGCGGGTTATGCCGCCGGCGGTGACGGTCTGCTGCTCGAAGCGTCGATCGAAGAAAAGAACTTCCTTGGTCGCGGTCAGTACATCCGCATCTCGGCCGGCGGCGGTCAGGAAGGCTCGCGCGCCTACGGCGTCAGCTTCACCGAACCCTATTTCCTCGGCTACCGCCTGGCGGCGGGCTTCGACGTCAACCACAGCGAAACGTCGAGCAACGACAATTACGACTACGAGGAAACCAGCGTCGTTCTGCGCGTCACGGCGCCGATCACGGAAGATCTGGCGACGACTTTCCGCTATAACTACAAGCAGATGAAGTACGACGCTGACAACAGCGATCTTTCCGATCTGTCCGCTCCGTATCAGCACCTCGTTGAGGACAGCCCGTGGACACGTTCTTCCGTCTCGCAGACGCTGACCTACAACACGCTCGATGACACGGTTCTGCCGCGCGAAGGCATCTACGCGACGGCGACGCAGGAAATTGCCGGCCTCGGGGGCGACTCGCAGTTCTACAAGATCTACGGCAAGGCTCGTTACTATCACCTGCTCGCCGACGATGCCGATATCATCGGCTCGGTTTCGGCTTCGGCTGGCTATGTCGTCGGGTTCGGCGAGCACCTGAACGTCTTCGACCAGTTCACGCTGACCAATGGCGACATTCGCGGCTTCGAGAACAAGGGTATCGGCCCGCGCGTCAGGGGTGACAACGACGATCCGCTGGGCGGTACAACCTACTTCACCGCATCGGCCGAAGCGACTTTCCCGATGCCGGGCTTCCCGCGCGACTTCAACCTGCGCGGCGCGGTCTTCGCCGACGCCGGCACGTTGTTCGGCAACGACGTTGATCTGAGGGGCGACGGCATTGAGGGCGAAGACGCCTCGCTGCGCGCTTCCGTCGGTGTCGGTGTCGTTTGGCAGTCTCCTTTCGGTTCATTGCGTCTGGATTACGCAATCCCGGTCCTCAAGGAAGACTTCGACAAGACGCAAAACTTCAAGTTTGGCATCAACAACCAATTCTGATATCGGCAGTCCGGAACTGTAAGACTCAATTCCGTTCTGGAGCATTGCCGATGGAGCAAAACGTTTTTTTTCTGCCCCATGAAGGTCTGAAGCTCGCTGAGCTGGCAGGGTTTCTTGGGGCGGAACTCGCCAATTCCGATCATGCCAATGTCATCGTCAGGTCCGTCGCCCCCATCAGCCGGGCGCGGGCAGGCGATGTCTGCTATATCCTGTCGCGCCGTAATCGCGAGGAGTTTGCGACATGCGAGGCCTCGGCGGTGATCTGCGACAAGGCGCTTGCCGATCTCGTTCCTCCGCATCTTCCGGTTATCCTTTCGTCCAATCCGCATGCTGCCTTCGCAATGGCGGGCGGCCTGTTCTACCCCGCAGCATTGCGTCCGGTCGCTCTTTCGGGTGAAAGCGGGATTGCTCCGAGCGCAGTGATTGATCCGAGCGCCAAACTCGAAAAGGGCGTGATCGTCGAACCGCTGGCCGTCATCGGTGCGCAGGCCGAGATCGGGGAAGGAACCCGCATCGGCGCGAACAGCGTTATCGGTCCGAACGTCAAGATCGGCCGGGATTGTTCGATTGCGGCTGGAGCGAGCATTCTTTGTGCGCTGATCGGCAATGGCGTCATCATCCACAACGGTGTTCGAATCGGCCAGGACGGTTTTGGTTATGCACCGGGTCCGCGCGGCATGATCAAGATCGTTCAGATCGGCCGGGTGATCATCCAGGACAATGTCGAGATCGGCGCCAACACGACCATCGACCGCGGTGCCATGGACGACACGGTGATCGGCGAGGGGACCAAGATCGACAATCAGGTCCAGATCGGCCACAACGTCCAGATCGGCCGCCATTGCGCCATCGTTTCGCAGGTCGGTATCGCCGGCAGCACGAAAATCGGCAATGGCGTGCAGATCGGCGGCCAAGCGGGAATCAAGGGACATGTGACGATCGGCGATGGCGTGCAGATCGCTGCCAAAAGCGGTATCATGACCGACCTTGCCGCCGGCGGACAATATGGCGGTATACCTGCACGTCCGCTAAAAGACTATCTGAGAGAGGCCGCGCAACAGGTATCGAAATCCAAGTTGCGCGGGAGGAACCCTGGAGGCAAGCAAAATGACTGAGGAAGCCACGACCACGCTTTCTTCGGCTGATATTACCGAGATCATGAAGCTGCTGCCGCATCGCTATCCGTTTCTCATGGTCGATAAGATCATCGGGATCGACGGAGACAACACGGCGATCGGCATCAAGAACGTCACGGTGAACGAACCGCATTTCACCGGCCATTTTCCGGAAGCGCCGATTATGCCCGGGGTTTTGCTGATCGAGGGCATGGCTCAGACGGCGGGTGCCATCTGCGCCAAGAAGGAAGGTCAGACCGGTAACCTCGTCTACTTCATGACCATCGAGAATGCGCGCTTCCGCAAGCCGGTCGTGCCCGGCGACCGCGTCGAATTCCATGTCAAGAAGAACAAGCAACGCGGCAATATCTGGAAATTCCATTGCGACGCCAAGGTTGACGGCGCACTTGTCGCCGAAGCTGACATCGGCGCGATGATCGTTCGTAAGGATCAGGCATGAGCAAGATCGCCGAAAGCGCCCGTATTCATCCGATGGCTGTCGTCGAAGACGGGGCTACCATCGGCGAGGGCGTCAAAATCGGTCCTTTTTGCCATGTCGGGCCGCATGTCGTCCTGCATGCGAATGTCGAGCTCCTGGCGCATGCGGTCGTCACCGGCCGCACTGTGATCGGCAATGGCACGCGCATCTTCCCGATGGCCGTCGTCGGCGGTGATCCGCAGAGCGTGCACCACGGCGGTGAGGAAACGACGCTGACGGTCGGCGCCAATTGCACGATCCGTGAAGGTGTGACGATGAACACCGGCACGGCCGATTTCGGCGGTGAGACGATCGTTGGCGACAACAATCTTTTCCTTGCCAATTCCCACGTCGCGCATGACTGCCGGGTCGGCAACCATGTGATCATGTCGAACAACGTCATGCTCGCCGGCCATGTCGTCATCGAGGATCGCGTGATCCTAGGCGGCGGCTCGGCTGTTCACCAGTTTACCCGCGTCGGCCGCCACGCCTTCGTCGGCGGCCTGTCGGCGGTGAGTTACGATGTCATTCCCTATGGCATGCTGAACGGTAATCCCGGTCTGCTGGGCGGCCTCAACGTCGTCGGCATGACGCGGGCCGGCATCGACCGCGCCGTCATCCACCGGGTGCGCCGCGCCTACAAGGCGATCTTCGAAGGAACGGGTTCCGTGCGCGAAAACGCCGCCGCGATCCGCGAGGAATATGCCGATTGCGAGCAGGTCGTGCAGATCCTCGACTTCATTGCGGCCGAGAGCGACCGCGCGCTGTCCTCGCCGACCCGGGGGCAGAAGGGCTAGTCCGTGGCTTTAACAGGCGACACCGCTGCGGGCCGGCTGGCGATCATCGCCGGCGGTGGCCTTCTGCCTTCCTATGTCGCCGAAGCCGCGCGCGCGGCTGGCGAAAATCCCGTTATCGTCGCGCTGAAGGACGAGAGTGATCCACGCTGGGAAGGCTATGATCACGCTGTTATCGGCATCGGCGATTTCGCCGCCCTCGAGGGTCTCTTCAACCGATACGGCGTCGGACGTGTGGTGATGTCGGGAAGCGTGCGCCGCCGGCCGGAATGGCGCGAGGTGCGCCCGACGTTGCGCATCCTGATGAAGGTTCCGGCCGCCATTCGCACACTGCTCTCCGGCGGCGACGATACGGTTCTGCAGATGGTGATCCGGTTGATCGAGGGGAACGGCCGGCGCGTCGTCGGCGCCCACGAGATCGCCCCCGACCTGCTCGCTTCCGTTGGCCCGCTTGGCGCCGCCGCGCCCGGCGAGGAAGACCGGCGCGATATCAGCCAAGCCGCCAATGCCGCCGAGACGCTTGGCCGGCTGGATGTCGGCCAGGGTGCAGTCAGCATCGGCGGGCGCGTCGTCGCGCTGGAAGGACTTGAGGGCACAGATGAGATGCTGGACCGTGTCGCCGGCCTGAGGGCCGCCGGACGGATCTCGCCGCGCCGCCGCGGCGTGCTCGTCAAGCTCTGCAAGCCGCAACAGGACATTCGCGCCGACCTGCCGGCGATCGGCGTTGCCACAATTTTGAACGCTGCGAAAGCCGGCCTTGCCGGCATCGCAATCGAAGCCGGTCGCTCGCTGGTGCTCGATCGGGCCGCAGTCATCAGCGCCGCCGACGAGGCTGGGTTGTTTGTCTGCGGCATCGACCGCGGTCTGCCGGCATGGGGGCTCGAATGAACGGAGCGCCGCTGAAGATCGCCGTCATTGCCGGGGAAGTGTCGGGCGATCTGCTCGGCGCTGATCTCATCGCTGCGCTGAAGCGGATTTACAGTGGACCGGTGGAGCTTGTCGGCGTTGGCGGCGAGGGGCTGCAGGCGGAGGGGCTGAACTCCCTGTTCGATTTTTCCGAGCTGTCGATCATGGGAGTCACCCAGGTGCTGAGCCGGCTGCCAAGGCTGTTTGGCCTGATCCGTCGCACCACGGCTGAGATCATCGCCGCAAAACCGGATATCCTTGTCATCATCGACAGTCCCGATTTCACCCATCGCGTCGCCAAGCGGGTGCGCACCGCGTTGCCCGATCTGCCGGTCGTCAATTACGTCTGTCCAAGCGTCTGGGCCTGGAAGGAATATCGCGCCACGCGCATGCTCGGCTATGTCGATCACGTGCTTGCCGTCCTGCCCTTTGAACCGGCAGCCATGCAGCGCCTCAATGGTCCGAGGACAACCTATGTCGGGCATCGTCTGGTCGCCGATCCAGCGCTGCTGGAGACACGTCGCCTGCGCGTGGGAAGGCAGCCAGGCAATGGCCCGATCCTGCTTCTTCCCGGATCGCGCTCCTCCGAGATCCAGAAGCTTCTGCCTTACTTCGAGGTCGCCACGAATGAACTCGTCGCCCGCAACGGGCCGACACGCTTCATTCTGCCGACGGTGACGCACAGGCAAGCGCTTGTCCGCGAAATGACGGCTGGGTGGGCCGTAAAGCCGGAGATCGTCGTCGGCACGCAAGCAAAATGGAAGGCCTTTGCCGAGGCCGATGCAGCCATGGCGGCGTCCGGAACCGTTATTCTCGAACTCGCCCTTGCCGACGTTCCGGTCGTCTCTGCCTACAAGGTCGACTGGATCATGCGCATGCTGACATCGGGCATCAAGACCTGGACCGGCGCGCTGCCGAACCTGATCGCCGATTACCCGGTCGTGCCGGAATATCTGAACGATGTCGTTCGCGGCGCAAGCCTTGCACGCTGGATGGAAAGGCTGTCGGTCGATACCTATCAGCTGAAGGCGATGAAGGAAGGTTACGATCTCATCTGGCAGCGCATGCAGACGGAAAAGCCGCCCGGCGAACAGGCCGCCGAAATCCTTCTCGACGTTTTGAAAAAGAAAAAACCCGGCCATTCCTGACCGGGTTTCTTTTTGAGCTCTGAAGCGATCAGCGCTTCGAAACCGGGATGTAGTCGCGCTTGGGTTCGCCGACATAGAGCTGGCGGGGACGGCCGATACGCTGTTCCGGATCCTCGATCATCTCGTTCCACTGAGCGATCCAGCCGACGGTGCGGGCAAGCGCGAAGAGCACGGTGAACATGGTGGTGGGGAAGCCCAGCGCCTTCAGCGTGATGCCGGAATAGAAGTCGATATTCGGATAGAGTTTCTTCTCGATGAAATATTCGTCGGTGAGCGCGATGCGCTCCAGCTCCATCGCCACTTCCAGCAACGGATCGTCCTTGATGCCGAGTTCGCCGAGCACTTCATGCGTCGTCTTCTGCATGATCTTGGCGCGTGGATCGTAGTTCTTATAGACGCGGTGACCGAAGCCCATCAGGCGGAACGGATCGTTCTTGTCCTTGGCGCGGGCGATATATTCCGGAATGTGGTCGACCGTGCCGATCTCGTTCAGCATGTTGAGCGCGGCTTCATTGGCGCCGCCGTGCGCGGGGCCCCAGAGGCAGGCAATGCCGGCGGCGATGCAGGCGAACGGATTGGCGCCCGACGAACCGGCGAGACGGACGGTCGAGGTCGAGGCGTTCTGCTCGTGATCGGCATGCAGGATGAAGATGCGGTCCATGGCGCGGGCAAGCACCGGATTGACCACATATTCCTCGCAGGGGACGGCAAAGCACATGCGCAGGAAGTTCGACGCATAGTCGAGGTCGTTCTTCGGGTAAACGAAGGGCTGGCCGATATGATACTTGTAGGCCATGGCGGCAAGCGTCGGCATCTTGGCGATCATGCGCAGGCTGGCGACCATGCGCTGGTGCGGATCGGTGATGTCGGTCGAGTCGTGATAGAAGGCCGACAGCGCGCCGACGCAGCCGCACATGACGGCCATCGGATGCGCATCACGGCGGAAGCCGGTGAAGAAGCGGCTCATCTGCTCATGCACCATCGTGTGATGCGTGACGCGATAGTCGAAATCCTTCTTCTGCGCAGCCGTCGGCAATTCACCGTAGAGCAGGAGGTAGCAGACCTCGAGGAAATCGCCATGCTCGGCGAGCTGCTCGATCGGATAGCCACGGTGCAGCAGCACACCTTCGTCACCGTCGATATAGGTGATTTTCGATTCACAGGATGCGGTCGAGGTGAAGCCCGGATCGTAAGTGAAGGAAGCGGTGTTCTTGTAGAGGGCACCGATGTCGATGACGCTCGGGCCGATCGTGCCGCTTTTGACGGCGAGGTCGACTGATTTGTCACCGATTTTTATTGTAGCGCTTTGATCCGTCATGCTGTCCTCCGAAATGTCGGTGGCGCCACAAAAGCGCCATAGGGGTTAAGCGTCCTTTCCGATAGCTATATGATCGTGACGCTAATGCCAAGTTACCGTGATGGCATTTTGTGCATTGCGGCATCACCTTTTAGGCACTGCAGCGATGAGCCGCACGCATAGCGGAAGCCGATGATTCGACTGACCTTTTGCTCCTTTGGTTTTTGCGTCTTATTTCAACCGATTATTCTTGCCGGATTTACGTGAAGGTTGCATTCTGACGACTTCGCGGGGTGATCTTGGGCGGGGCATGCAGGAATTGACGACAGCCGAATTGCGGCCGCAAGCGGGCGTCGGCCTTGCCGATCCGCCGGATTTTCCTGCGCCTGCGGTGGTGACTCAATCGGTAAGGACGCAGTCGCAGACCCCATTGCGTCGTCGGCTGCTGGCCGCCGCCTGGCAATCGCTGCGTGCCGGAGCCTGCATGCTGGGCGAAGAGGCCGATCATGGCCGCCTGCTGCTGTTCTCGCCGGTCTTCCTCGGAGCCGGCTCGGCCTTCTGGTTTCTCGGCGGATCGGATTTTCCCCTCGTTGCATCGCTGCTCTGCCTGCTAGTGTCGGCGGCCGCGGTTTTCCTCACCGGTCCCAGCCGGCCGGCCTTGCGCGCAAGTTTCATGGGGCTCGCACTTTTCGCCGGCGGCATGCTCTCGGCTCAGTTCGAGAGCTGGCGGGCTTCGACGGCGATCCTCGATTCATCCGTGACAACGACGGTGACCGGCCGCGTCGAACGGCGGGAAGGCGACGGCCGCGGGCGCTGGCGCTACATTCTTGCCGTCACCGGCACCGAGGCGCCGGAGTTGAAACGGCCGCCAAGACGCATCACCGGGATCGTCCGGGGCGCCGATGTGCCTTTCGAGATCGGCGACATCATCACCGGCAGGGCACGGCTGACGCCGCCGGCAGGCCCCGCACTTCCCGCGCTCAACGACTTCTCCTTCGGTGCCTATTTCGACGGCATCGGCGCCAACGGTTTCTTCTACGGTGCGCCGGAGAAGCTCGACGCGCAGGTCGGCCCGCAGGCGGCCAGGTGGACGTCGGACGCGCTGCTCGAATGGCTCTACCGGCTGCGCAGCAGCATCGGCGACCGCATAAGATCGATCCTGCCCGGCGACACCGGCGCTTTTGCCGCTGCCCTGGTGACGGATGAACGGCGCGCCATCTCGAAGACGACGACGGAGGCGCTGCGCCAGTCCGGCCTTGCCCATATCGTCGCAATCTCGGGCCTCAACATGGCGCTGTCGGCCGGCATCTTCTTCGTCGGCTTCCGGATGCTGCTCAGCCTCTTTCCCGGTGTCGCCCAAGCCTGTCCGACAAAGAAGATCGCCGCTGCCGGTGCGCTCATCGCCGTCACCGCCTATTACCTGATCTCCGGTTTCGGGGTTTCGGCCGAGCGCGCTTTTATCATGATGGCCATCATGCTGATTGCCGTCTTCTTCGACCGGCCGTCGATCAGCCTGCGCAATGTCGTTCTCTCAGCGCTCATCATCATCGCCATTTCACCTTCGGAAGTATTGGGACCGAGCTTTCAGATGTCCTTTGCCGCGACATTGGCTTTGGTATCGGGCTATCAGCTGTGGAAGGACAGGCGTGTCCGCGAAAACGCTTTTCCGAAATTGCCGATCATCAGGCCGGTGGCCGTAGTCGCCAGTTTCTTCGGCGGCGTCTTCCTCACCTCGCTGATCGGCGGCTTTTCCACCGCACTGTTTTCGATCGAGCATTTTCATCGCCTGACGGCTTATGGCCTGCCGGCAAATCTTGCGACGATGCCGATCATCTCCTTCATCGTCATGCCGGCCGGGTTGCTGGCGATGTTGCTCATGCCTTTCGGTCTGGACGCTCCGCTCTGGAAGGTGGTCGGATTCGGCCTCGATCTGGTGATTGCGGTTGCCAAGACGGTGTCCGGCTGGGGCGGGGATATCGGCATCGGCCGCTTGCCCGGCTGGTATTTCGCAATGGCGGTGGCAGGCTTTCTGCTGCTGACGCTGCTGCGTACCCGGCTGCGCCATATCGGCACATCGATCATCGCCATCTCGACCCTTATCGTGCTGCTTCTGCCGGTTCCCCGGCCGCCGGATCTGGTGATTTCGGAGGATGGCAGTCTGGTTGCGGTCGTCGCGGCTGAGGCAATAGCTTCCAACCGTGAAAACCCGCCGGATTTCATCTTCGACCAGTGGCAGCGAGCGCTGGTCCTGCCGACACATGATCCGCCGAAGATGCTGGATGGTCCGGCTATCCCGGCGGAAGGAGAAGACCGCCGTGTCAGGCTTTCCCGCGATCAGCAGAACGAAGCGAGTGCAGCGATGCGGGCAGCCGCAGCAGGCGGTGAAGCAAACCGCTTTTCCTGCGTCAAGAAGGCCTGGTGCACATCAAGACTCGGCAATGGCCATATCGTCACCGTCATCGACAATGCCGCCTATCTTGGCCCGGCCTGCGATACGGCCGATATCGTCGTGACCTCGGTCCGTCTGCGTTTCAACAACTGCCGTTCAGGTGGCGCGCTTTTCACCGGCGAGACGCTACGCAGGACCGGTTCCGTCGAATTGCGCTTCGCCGACAGCGGCCCGGAGGTCACCACCGCCTTCGATGCTTTGTCGCGACCATGGATGCGCCATCGCGCCTATGATTGGCGCAACGATCGTTTTACCGATTCCAGCCTATCCGGCGTCAGTGATAGCGACGGATGAGGCCGACGAGCTTGCCCTGCACCTTGACCCGGTCGGGCCCGAAGATGCGGGTCTCGTAGGCCGGGTTGGCGGCCTCGAGCGCGATCGAGGCACCCTTGCGGCGGAAACGCTTCAGCGTTGCTTCCTCGTCATCGACGAGGGCAACGACGATATCGCCGGGACTTGCGGTGCTGCCGTTGCGGATGATCACGGTATCGCCGTCGAAGATGCCGGCGTCGATCATCGAATCGCCTTTGACCTCCAGCGCATAGTGCTCACCGGAGCCGAGCATATCCGCGGGAACGACGATATCGTGAGTGTTGTTCTGGATCGCCGAGATCGGAACGCCGGCGGCGATACGCCCCATGACCGGCACGGAGATGGAGTTGCCATTGTCGGCGACCGGCTTTGGCGCAGCGGGGGCGGCGACCGGCTGGGGCTTGCCGAGGCTGCCCTCGATGACGCTCGGCGAAAAACCGCGACGCTGAAGACTGGGGTTATAGGCCTCCGGAAGCTTGATCACTTCGAGCGCCCGGGCGCGGTTCGGTAGGCGGCGAATGAAGCCGCGCTCCTCGAGCGCCGTGATCAGCCGGTGAATGCCGGATTTCGAGGCGAGATCCAGGGCATCCTTCATTTCGTCGAAAGAGGGAGGAACGCCGGATTCCTTCATGCGCTCATGGATGAAAAGGAGAAGCTCCTGTTGTTTGCGCGTGAGCATCGACGTCAGACCCCGTGATTGAAACAAATCCAGAACGGACACTATATGTTCCATATGTGTTCCGCAAGTAGCTAAATTTCCGTAAAACTTCGCGCCAACTCGTCGAGATTTTTATTTTCATTCGCCGGATTGGCACACATGTCTTGCATTGAGTGAGGTGCTGTCGCACATCTCTTGCCGGTTTCAGGAGGGATATTCATGAACGCGCATTCCGCCAAGTCGCACCCGCTGGATCATGTCGTGCTGCCCGTGGTCAATATCGATCTGGCGCGTGAAAGGCTCGGCAAGCTCGGTTTCACCGTCGCCGCCGATGCGCGCCATCCCTTCGGAACGGAGAATGCCTGCGTCTTTTTCGCCGACAAGACCTATCTGGAGCCGCTCGGCGTGGCGAGTGTCGAGGAGAGCGAGGCAGCGGCCCGCCAGGGCAATGTCTTCATCGCCCGCAATCGCGCCTTCCGTTTCCGCTGCGGCGAGGAGGGACTTTCTGCGCTGGCCTTCCTCAGCGAGGATGCCGGCCTCGATCATAAGCGCTTCGTCGGCAACGGCGCGAGCGCCGGTGAGATGTTGCAGTTCAGCCGACCGATGCGGATGCCGGATGGTTCGGAGAGCGTCGGCAGCTTCAAGCTGGCCTTTGCAGCTGATTTGCGCGCCCCCGATTTCTTTCTCTTTACCTGCCAGCGCATTAATTCGTTCCCGACAGATCGCGCCGCGCTGGAGACGCATGCCAATGGCGTGATCGGCATTGCCGAGATCGCGCTTTGTGCGCCGGAGCCGGCGGCATTCGCCGCCTTCGTCGGACTTGCGATGGGGCAGGCGGCGGTGGAGAAAACCGGTTTCGGCATGAATATCGCGGCATCGAATGCGAAGATCAGCCTGATGACGCCGGAAGGGCTGGAGGCCTATTTCGAGACTGCAGTCTCGTCAGCCGATCGCGGCCTGCGGGGGCGGGCAATCCTCTTCACTGTCGTCGATCTTGCCGTGACAGAAGCGCATTTGGCTGCTAACGGGGTGACCTACACGCGCAAGAACAACCGTATTCTGGTGAAGCCCACGCCCGGGCAGGGTGCGCTCTTCGCCTTCGAGGAAACACGATGAGCATCGACACGAATTCCGAAGTCAGGATCGGCGAAGGCGCAGGCCAGGTCACCTTTTCCAATACCGCCCGTCTGTCGCTGATTGCCGGCCCCTGCCAGATGGAGAGCCGCGACCACGCCTTCATGGTAGCCGGCACGCTGAAGGAGCTTTGCGCAAAGCTTGACATCGGGCTGGTCTACAAGAGCTCATTCGACAAGGCCAACCGGACCTCGCTTTCGGCCGAGCGCGGCATTGGCCTGGAAAAGGGCATGGAGGTCTTTGCCGACCTGAAGAAGGAATTCGGCTTTCCCGTCATAACCGACGTCCATACGGCCGAGCAATGCGCCGAGGTGGCCAAGGTGGTCGATGTCCTGCAGATCCCGGCCTTCCTTTGCCGCCAGACCGACCTTCTGATCGCCGCCGCCAGAACCGGCCGCGCCGTCAATGTCAAGAAGGGCCAGTTCCTGGCGCCGTGGGATATGAAGAACGTCCTGAAGAAACTCAACGCCAGCGGCAATCCGAATGTGCTGCTGTGCGAGCGCGGCGCTTCCTTCGGCTACAATACGCTGGTCTCCGACATGCGCTCGCTGCCGATCATGGCGGCGATGGGCGCTCCCGTGATTTTCGACGCCACCCATTCCGTGGCGCAGCCGGGCGGGCAGGGCGATTCCTCGGGCGGCCAGCGCGAATTCGTGGAAACGTTGGCGCGCGCGGCGGTGGCGACGGGAATTGCAGGCGTCTTCCTCGAAACCCACCAGGACCCCGACAACGCACCGTCCGACGGCCCGAACATGGTTTATCTCAAGGACATGCCGCGATTGCTTGAGAAGCTGCTTGCCTTCGACGCGATCGCCAAGGCCTGACGTTCAACAGACTGACATGATCGTGGTTTAGGCCACGACGGCATGCTGGTTCGAAGGCCGGAAATTGCAGCATTGTAATTTGCACGCCTTCGATTATGACAGGCTTCGACCGACTTATCACCCACCGAGCAGGAAGAACCCATGACTGCAATCACCGATATCATCGCCCGCGAGATCCTCGATAGCCGTGGCAACCCCACCGTCGAAGTCGACGTCTATCTCGAAGACGGCAGCATGGGCCGCGCGGCCGTTCCCTCGGGCGCCTCGACGGGCGCGCATGAGGCGGTCGAGCTGCGCGACGGCGGCAAGCGCTATCTCGGCAAGGGCGTCGAAAAGGCGGTCGAGGCCGCCAACACCGAGATCTTCGACGCGATTGGCGGCATCGACGCCGAAAACCAGATCCAGATCGACAACATCATGATCGAGCTCGACGGCACGCCGAATAAGTCGCGCCTCGGCGCCAACGCCATCCTCGGCGTGTCGCTCGCCGTTGCCAAGGCTGCCGCGCAGGCATCCGGCCTGCCGCTTTACCGTTACGTCGGCGGCGCTTCCGCCAGCCTGCTGCCGGTGCCGATGATGAACATCATCAACGGCGGCGCCCATGCCGACAACCCGATCGACTTCCAGGAATTTATGATCATGCCAGTCGGCGCCGATTCGATCGCTGAAGCCGTGCGCATGGGTTCGGAAGTCTTCCATACGCTCCGCAAGGAGCTTGCCGCGCAGGGCCACAACACCAATGTCGGCGACGAAGGCGGCTTCGCCCCCGGCCTGAAAAGCGCGCCCGAAGCCCTCGACTTCATCATGAAGTCCATCGACAAAGCCGGCTACAAGCCGGGCGACGACATGTGCCTCGGCCTCGATTGCGCCTCGACGGAGTTCTTTAAGGACGGCAAATACGTTCTCGAAGGTGAAGGCCGCACGCTCGAATCGGGCGCCATGGCCGAATATCTGGCCGAGCTTGCCGCCAAGTACCCGATCATCTCGATCGAAGACGGCATGGCCGAAGACGACTGGGAAGGCTGGAAGACGCTGACCGACCTGACCGGCAAGAAGACCCAGCTCGTCGGCGACGATCTCTTCGTCACCAACTCCGCCCGTCTTCGCGACGGCATCCGCATGGGCGTGGCTAACTCGATCCTCGTCAAAGTCAATCAGATCGGTTCGCTGACGGAAACGCTCGATGCCGTCAACACGGCGCACAAGGCGGCCTATACCGCCGTCATGTCGCACCGCTCCGGCGAAACCGAAGACTCGACCATCGCCGATCTTGCCGTCGCCACCAACTGCGGTCAGATCAAGACCGGTTCGCTGTCGCGTTCCGACCGTCTCGCCAAATACAACCAGCTGATCCGCATCGAGGAAGGCCTCGGCCCCCAAGCCCAATATGCCGGCCGCTCGATCATCAAAGGCTGATCGTTCCGATTTTCAACGGCTCGACCCGCGCCTCCCGGCGCGGGTTTTTTCTTGCGCGCTTATTACGGTCAATGAACGGTTAATCTCTGCGCGTTATGCTGAACGAATTGGTAATGCGTTCAAGAGCATGCGTGTATGTGGACAAAGCATCATAAGAAGAGAAAGCTCGGCCGCTTCGTCATCCCGGCTATGACGGTCGCCTTCCTTTCCTATTTCGGTTATCATTGCATCCATGGCGATTATGGCCTGCGGGCGACAGAGACGTTCGAGCGTCAGCGCGTCGCGCGCGAAAGAGAGCTTGCCGTCCTGAAGGCGAAGCGCGAACATCTGGAAAGCCAGGTCGCGCTGCTCAGTGACGGCTCGCTCGACAAGGATATGTTGGACGAAAAGGCGCGATATCAGCTGAATATGTCGCGTGCGGACGAGATCGTCATATTCAACCATTATTCCAATTAGCCGGAATTCGGTTAATTGGAATTTCTGATTAATTTCCAATAGCTTAGTGCCGAATACGAGCCATGCAATTATGGCATTGCTGTGGTCATATTTCTTCCCTATGGTACGCGCCATCGAGAAACGACAAACCCATAGGGAGGGTTGAATGGCGCCGCGAAAGACCGCGACCGTTTCCAGCCGCAAAACTGCAGCAAAACCAGCAGCCAAAGCATCGAATGGAGGCCCGGTAGCCGACTTCGATCGGGATGAGGAACTCAAGGCCTATCGCGAGATGCTACTGATCCGCCGCTTCGAGGAGAAGGCCGGTCAGCTTTACGGCATGGGCTTCATCGGCGGCTTTTGCCATCTTTATATCGGTCAGGAAGCTGTCGTCGTCGGCATGCAGATGGCGCAGAAGGAAGGCGATCAGGTCATCACCGCCTATCGCGACCACGGCCACATGCTGGCAACCGGCATGGAAGCGCGTGGCGTCATGGCGGAACTGACCGGGCGCCGCAGCGGCTATTCCCACGGGAAGGGCGGCTCGATGCACATGTTCTCGAAAGAGAAGCATTTCTACGGCGGCCACGGCATCGTCGGCGCCCAGGTTTCGCTCGGAACGGGGCTTGCCTTTGCAAACCACTACCGCGGCAACGGCAATGTCGCCATCGCCTATTTCGGCGACGGCGCTGCCAACCAGGGCCAGGTCTACGAGAGCTTCAACATGGCGGCTCTCTGGAAGCTGCCGATCGTCTATATCGTCGAAAACAACCGTTACGCCATGGGCACCTCGACCGCCCGTGCCACCGCCCAGTCGAATTACTCGCTGCGCGGCTCCGGCTTCGGCATCCCCGGCATCCAGGTCGACGGCATGGACGTTCGCGCCGTCAAGGCGGCAGCCGATGAGGCGCTCGAACATTGCCGCTCCGGCAAGGGCCCGATCATTCTCGAAATGCTGACCTATCGTTATCGCGGCCACTCGATGTCCGATCCGGCGAAATATCGCACGAAGGAAGAAGTGCAGAAGATGCGCTCCGAGCAGGACCCGATCGAGCAGGTAAAAGCACGCCTCATCGAAAAGGGCTGGGCTTCCGAAGATGATCTGAAGGCGATCGACAAAGATGTCCGCGACATCGTCGCCGACAGCGCCGACTTCGCCCAGGCCGATCCGGAGCCGGATGCATCCGAGCTCTACACCGACATTCTGCTCTAATCGGGGAGGGAACCCATGCCTATCGATATCCTCATGCCCGCCCTTTCTCCGACGATGGAAGAAGGCACGCTGTCCAAATGGCTGAAGCAGGAAGGTGACAAGGTCACTTCAGGCGACGTCATTGCCGAAATCGAAACCGACAAGGCGACGATGGAAGTCGAAGCCGTCGACGAAGGCGTCATCGGCAAGCTGCTCGTTGATGCCGGCACCGAAGGCGTCAAGGTCAACACCAAGATCGCCGTGCTGCTGCAGGACGGCGAATCCGCTTCGGATATCTCCGCCGCCAAGCCGGCCGCCGCCGCTCCGCAGGTGGCCCAGGAGGAGAAGCCGACCAATACCGGTTCTGCTTCCGCGCCGCTTCCGGCCGAGCCGAAGGCTGTCGTTCCGAACGACCCGGAAATCCCGGCTGGCACAGAAATGGTGTCGATGACCGTGCGCGAAGCGCTGCGCGACGCCATGGCCGAAGAAATGCGCGCCAGCGACGACGTCTTCGTCATGGGAGAGGAAGTCGCCGAATATCAGGGCGCCTACAAGGTTACGCAGGGCCTGCTGCAGGAATTCGGCGCCCGCCGCGTCATCGATACGCCGATCACCGAGCACGGCTTTGCCGGCGTCGGCGTCGGTGCCGCCATGGCCGGCCTTCGCCCGATCGTCGAATTCATGACCTTCAACTTCGCCATGCAGGCGATCGACCACATCATCAACTCGGCCGCCAAGACGCTCTATATGTCCGGCGGCCAGATGGGCGCTCCGATCGTCTTCCGCGGCCCGAACGGTGCCGCCGCCCGCGTCGGCGCCCAGCACAGCCAGGACTATGCCGCCTGGTACAGCGCCATCCCCGGCCTGAAAGTGGTAATGCCCTACACGGCATCCGACGCCAAGGGCCTGCTCAAGGCGGCAATCCGCGACCCGAACCCGGTCATCTTCCTCGAGAACGAAATTCTCTACGGTCAGCACTTCGACGTGCCGAAGCTCGATAATTTCGTCTTGCCGATCGGCAAAGCGCGCATCCATCGTCCGGGTAAGGACGTCACCGTCGTGTCCTTCGGCATCGGCATGACTTATGCGACGAAGGCGGCCGCCGAACTCGAACAGCTCGGCATCGACGTCGAACTGATCGACCTTCGCACCATCCGCCCGATGGACCTGCCAACGGTTATCGAATCGGTGAAGAAAACCGGCCGCCTCGTCACCGTCGAGGAAGGTTATCCGCAATCATCCGTCGGCACCGAAATCGCCACCCGCGTGATGCAGCAGGCCTTCGATTATCTCGATGCGCCGATCCTGACGATCGCAGGCAAGGACGTTCCGATGCCTTACGCCGCCAATCTCGAAAAGCTGGCACTTCCGAACGTCGGCGAAGTCGTCGATGCGGTGAAGGCTGTCTGCTACAAATAAGGGGAGGGTATCTCGATGCCGATCAATATCACGATGCCCGCCCTCTCTCCGACCATGGAAGAAGGCAATCTTTCCAAGTGGCTGGTCAAGGAAGGCGATAAGGTCAAGTCTGGCGATGTGATTGCCGAGATCGAGACCGACAAGGCGACGATGGAAGTCGAAGCCGTCGATGAAGGCACGGTCGCCAAGCTCGTCGTTCCGGCCGGCACCGAAGGTGTCAAGGTCAATGCGCTGATCGCCGTTCTCGCCGCCGATGGCGAAGATGTTTCCGCTGCTGCGAGCGCCGCAGGTTCCGCCGCTCCGGCCAAGGCAGAGGCCGCACCTGCGCCGAAGGCCGACGCTGCGCCGGCGAAGGCTGAGGCCGCTCCGGCCGCGGCACCGGCGCCTGCCGCTGCACCCGCGGCCGTTTCGGCTGGTGGCAACCGCACCTTCTCTTCGCCGCTCGCACGCCGCCTGGCCAAGGAAGCCGGAATCGACCTTTCTAATGTCGCCGGTTCCGGTCCGCATGGCCGCGTGATCAAAAGCGATATCGAAGCTGCCCTTGCCGGCGGCGCCAAGCCCGCTCCGGCGCCTGCCGCTGCTTCGGCTCCGCAAGCTGCTGCCCCGGCCGCAGCAGCGCCGAAGGGCGCTTCCGAGGAAGCCGTGCTCAAGCTCTTCGAGCCGGGCTCCTATGAGCTTGTGCCGCATGACGGGATGCGCAAGACGATCGCCCGGCGCCTCGTCGAATCCAAGCAGACGATCCCGCATTTCTACGTCAGCGTCGATTGCGAGCTCGACGCTCTGATGGCGCTGCGCGCCCAGCTGAACGATGCGGCTCCGCGCAACAAGGACAACGCTCCGGCCTACAAGCTCTCGGTCAACGATATGGTCATCAAGGCCATGGCGCTGGCGCTGCGCGACGTTCCGGACGCCAATGTGTCATGGACCGACAACAACATGGTCAAGCACAAGCATGCCGATGTCGGCGTCGCCGTCTCGATCCCCGGTGGCCTGATCACGCCGATCATCCGCAAGGCCGAGCAGAAGACGCTGTCTGTCATCTCCAACGAGATGCGCGATCTCGGCAAGCGGGCCAAGGACCGCAAGCTGAAGCCCGAGGAATATCAGGGCGGCACGAGTTCGGTTTCCAACATGGGCATGATGGGCGTGAAGAACTTCGCCGCCGTCGTCAACCCGCCGCATGCGACGATCCTGGCCGTCGGCGCTGGGGAACAGCGGGTCGTGGTCAAGAACGGCGAAATGGCCATCGCCACGATGATGTCGGTGACGCTGTCGACCGACCATCGCTGCGTCGACGGCGCGCTTGGCGCCGAGCTGCTCCAGGCCTTCAAGGGCTACATCGAAAACCCAATGGGCATGCTTGTCTGATAGCGAAGCGGAGGCGGAAATGACCAAGACCGTTCTTTGCTATGGCGACTCGCTGACCTGGGGTCATGACCCTGAGACAATCGGCCGTCATGAGTACAAGAATCGCTGGCCGAGCGTGCTTCAGGCAGCGCTCGGCAGCGAGGTGCGTATCATTCCCGAAGGGCTGAACGGTCGCACCACCGCTTTCGACGACCACCTTGCCGATTGTGACCGCAACGGTGCGCGCGTCCTGCCGACGATCCTGCAGACGCATGCGCCGCTCGACCTCGTCATTCTTCTGCTCGGCACCAACGACATGAAGCCCGTTGTTGCCGGCTCCGCCTTTGCCGCCTGCCAGGGCATCAGCCGGCTGGTGCGGCTGATCCGCAATCACGCCTGGCCCTTCGAATTCGACGGGCCGGAGATCCTGATCGTGGCGCCGCCGGCGATCTGCGCGACCGGCAATGTGCCCTTCGCCGCATCCTTTCCCGGCGGCATCGAGGAATCGGCAAAGCTTGCGACACTCTATCGCGATCTTGCCGACGAGCTCGGTTGTGGCTTTTTCGACGGCAATTCCGTCGCCAAGACCACACCGATCGACGGCATTCACCTTGACGCGGAAAATACCCGTGCACTCGGACGCGGGCTGGAATCAATCGTTCGGATGATGCTGGGGATCTGAGAATGACCGCCTTCGTCGTGCTGCGGCAGGCCTCACGGCGGGATGCCTCGGAGCTGGCGATTTTGGCAGATATTGCCTCGCATGGTTTTGCCTCCTGGCTCTGGTTCGCCGATGTCACGAAAGACGTCAGCGATACGCCGCTGGAGCGGGGCAGGCTGAAGATGAGCGAGGAGGAAGCCGTCGGCGGCTGGCGGGATGCGGTCGTCGCCGAGGCCTATGGCGAGGTCGCAGGTATCGCGATCGGCCATGCGCTGGACGAAGGCATCGGGGATATCGAGGCGACGATCGCGGCGACGGAGCCGATGCTCGCCTTGCAGAAAATGGTTGTGGGAAGCTGGTTCATCGGCAGTCTCGGCGTCTATCGCCACCTGCGCGGCATCGGCATCGGACGCAGGCTGCTGGAGGACCAGATCGAAAGAGCCGGTCGTCGGCCCGTCAGCCTGATCACCTCAAGCAATAATGAGGCGGCTTTGTCGCTTTATGAAAAAAACGGATTCTTGGAGGCTGCGCGCGCCGATGGCGTGCCGCTTTTCGAAAACAGCAAGAGACACGCGTGGGTGCTCATGACCCGCAGCGCAGTGTAACAAAAAGGGCAGGAAACACATGGCTGAATCCTACGACGTCATCATCATCGGCTCCGGTCCCGGCGGCTATGTCGCCGCCATTCGCGCCGCTCAGCTCGGCCTCAAGACGGCGATCGTCGAGCGCGAGCATATGGGCGGCATCTGCCTGAACTGGGGCTGCATACCGACGAAGGCGCTGCTGCGTTCGGCCGAGGTGCTCGATCACGCCAATCACTTCAAGGATTTCGGCTTGGTTCTCGAAGGCACGGTCAAGCCGGATGCCAAGGCCGTCGTCGGCCGCTCGCGTGCCGTATCTGCCCGCCTCAATGCCGGCGTCGGCTTCCTGATGAAGAAGAACAAGATCGACATCATCTGGGGCGAAGCAAAAATCACCAAGCCAGGCGAGATCGTCGTCGGCAAATCGTCCAAGCCGGTGGTCGAGCCGCAGCACCCGCTGCCGAAGAACGTCAAGGGCGAGGGCACCTATACCGCCAAGCACATCATCATCGCGACCGGCGCCCGTCCGCGTGCGCTACCCGGCATCGAGCCGGACGGCAAGCTGATCTGGACTTATTTCGAGGCGCTGAAGCCGGATGCGCTGCCGAAGTCGTTGATCGTCATGGGCTCCGGCGCCATCGGCATCGAGTTCGCAAGCTTCTATCGCTCGATGGGCGTCGACGTCACGGTGGTGGAAGTCATGCCGACCATCATGCCGGTCGAGGATGCCGAAATCACCGCAATCGCCCGCAAGCAGCTGGAAAAGCGCGGCCTCAAGATCTTCACCAGCGCCAAGGTAACCAAGGTCGAAAAGGGTGCGGGCAGCATCACCGCCCATGTCGAGACTGCAGACGGCAAGGTCCAGCAGATCACCGCCGACCGGATGATTTCGGCTGTCGGCGTTCAGGGCAATATCGAAAACCTCGGCCTGGAGGCGCTCGGCATCAAGACCGACCGCGGCTGTGTCGTCGCCGATGGTTACGGCAAGACCAATGTGGCCGGCATCTATGCGATCGGTGATGTCGCCGGCCCGCCGATGCTGGCGCACAAGGCCGAGCATGAGGGTGTCGTCTGCGTCGAAAAAATCGCCGGCCTGCCGAATGTGCATCCCACCGACAAGGGCAAGGTCCCGGGCTGCACCTATTGCAATCCGCAGGTCGCCTCCGTCGGCCTTACGGAAGCCAAGGCCAAGGAGCTGGGCCGCGATGTCCGCGTCGGCCGTTTCTCCTTTGCGGCGAACGGCAAGGCGATCGCACTCGGCGAAGACCAGGGCATGGTCAAGGTGATCTTCGACAAGAAGACCGGCGAACTGCTCGGCGCCCACATGGTCGGCGCCGAAGTCACCGAGCTCATCCAGGGCTTCGTCGTCGCGATGAACCTCGAAACGACCGAGGAAGAGCTGATGCATACCATCTTCCCGCATCCGACCGTATCCGAGACGATGAAGGAAGCGGTGCTCGATGCTTATGGTCGTGTGCTGAACGCTTGAGAATTTTCGGGGCGCCGCCCTTTTCCGGGGTGGAAAGCCACTCCGGTCGGGTGGAAAAAGCGAAAGGAAATCATCATGTCTATGGAGACGCAGGCGTTGCTGGTGTTTTTGCTGATCGGCCTGGTTGCGGGATTCCTGGCAAGTCTCGTCGTCGGTGGCGGCGGTTTGATCAGATGTCTGCTGAGCGGCATCATCGGCGCCTTCGTCGGCGGCTATCTGTTCAGCGCGCTCGGCATTTCGCTGGGCATTGAAAACGCTCTGGTCGTGCAGATCATCCACGCGACGGTCGGCGCCATCATCGTGGTGCTGGTCGCAAGGGCGGTCGCTTAGCGCAGTTTGAGGGCAGGACAGGCATGGAAAGCGTGGGCTGGATTTCGGCAATCATTATCGGCGGACTTGCAGGCTGGCTGGCCGGCAAGCTGATGGATGCACGATATGGAATTTTCCTGAACATCGTGCTTGGCATCGTCGGCTCGGTCGTCGCCACCGCTATCCTCGCCCAGTTTCATGTCCAACTGGCCGGCGGACGGCTCGGCTATTTCGTGACGGGTTTCCTCGGCGCCTGCCTGCTGATATTCGTTGCGCGACTTGTGCGGCGCTAAATTGCGACGCGTAGAGACTGTGCCGCATAGGGCGGCGGAAAGCTGACACGACAATGGTGACCATTCTCGACACGATCAATCCCGACGCCAAGCGCGTGCGTCATCCGGAGAAGGCGCATCGGCCGGATACGGAAGTCATGCGCAAGCCGGACTGGATCCGCGTCAAGGCGCCGACCTCCAAGGGGTACGCCGAGACGCGCGCGATCGTGAAGGAGCACAAGCTCGTCACCGTCTGCGAGGAGGCCGGCTGCCCGAATATCGGCGAGTGCTGGGACAAGAAGCACGCCACCTTCATGATCATGGGCGAGATCTGTACCCGCGCCTGCGCCTTCTGCAATGTCGCGACAGGCAAGCCGAATGCGCTCGACATGGCCGAGCCGGAGAATGTCGCCAAGGCGGTCAGAGAGATGGGTCTCAGCCACGTCGTCATCACCTCGGTCGACCGCGACGATCTCGAGGACGGCGGCGCCGAGCATTTCGAAAAGGTGATCTGGGCGATCCGTGCCGCCTCGCCGGCAACGACGATCGAGATCCTGACGCCTGATTTCCTGAAGAAGCCGGGCGCCTTGGAGCGCGTCGTCGCAGCCAAGCCCGACGTCTTCAACCACAATATGGAAACGGTGGCCGGCAATTATCTGACGGTTCGCCCCGGCGCCCGCTATTTCCATTCCATCCGCCTGCTGCAGCGGGTGAAGGAACTCGATCCCGCCATGTTCACCAAGTCGGGTATCATGGTCGGCCTCGGCGAGGAGCGTAACGAAGTGCTGCAGCTGATGGACGACCTGCGCACAGCCGATGTCGACTTCCTGACGATCGGCCAATACCTGCAGCCGACCCGCAAGCACCACAAGGTGGAAAGCTTCGTCACGCCCGAAGAGTTCAAGTCCTATGAGACGGTCGCCTACAGCAAGGGCTTCCTGATGGTCGCCTCCAGCCCGCTGACCCGCTCCTCGCACCATGCTGGCGATGATTTTGCGCGGCTGAAGGCGGCGCGCGAGAAGAAGCTGTTGTTGGCGGCTGAGTAAGAGTTCTGCTGCTGCGACAGGGCAAAATCCTCGCCCCCTTGAGATCGCCGCATGCCCCTCATCCGCCTGCCGGCACCTTCTCCCCGCGTGCGGGGAGAAGGGGATGTGCCGCACCGCCTCCTCAACCTTAACGCTGCGTTCGGCACGTCCCCTCTATCCGTTTTACGGGGAGAGGGTTAGGGTGAGGGGCAAGCAGCGTGGTACTGCGAGGATGACACGATGGACCACAGCGCAGATTTGCCACAGCGTCAGCAGATCGCCGACCTCGAGCAGGCGGCGGAGCATATCCGAAGAGCCCGACGCATTCTCGTCGTCGGCTGCTCCGGCGGCGGTAAATCCACTCTGTCTCTAAAAATTGCAGCGCGCTTCGGGCTTCCCTACATTTCGCTCGACCGGGACGTTTTCTGGCTTCCCGGCTGGGTGGCGCGCGACAGGGCGGAGCAGCGAAGTATCATCGCCAGCCGGATCCTCGAAGAACGCTGGATCATGGACGGCACCAACCCGTCCTCGCTGGACATCAGGCTGCCGCGTACCGATTTCGTCATCTGGGTCCGCATGCCGCGACTTCTCTGTATCTGGGGTGCGGTCAGCCGATGGGCGAAATGGATTGGCCGCACCCGACCGGAAATGGCACCGGGTTGCATCGAGAAGGTCGATTTGGAATTTCTGCGCTTCATCTGGACCTTCGAGCAGAAATTTGCACCGCGTGTTGCCGCCGGCATCGCCGAACATGGGCCCGATGTGCCCGTTCTTCAGCTAAAATCCCGCCGCCGGATGCGCGGACTCCTTGATCTTCTGGGCGCGCCCGCTTAAGTGCCGCCTATGCCGCAATTCGAAACGCACCGTTCCGTCCCGCACACGCCCGACCAGATGTTCGATCTCGTTGCCGATGTCGAGCGCTATCCCGAATTCCTGCCGCTCTGCGAAGCGCTTTCAGTCAGGAGCCGCAAGGAGCGCGACGGCAAGATTCTGCTCCTGGCCGACATGACGGTCGGATACAAGGCGATCCGCGAGACCTTCACCACCCAGGTGCTGTTGAACCGGGCCGAGCGCGCCATCGAGGTGAAATATATCGACGGCCCATTCAAATATCTGGAAAACCGGTGGCATTTCGCCGAAACGCCGGCTGGCGGCTGCACGATCAATTTTTTCATCGATTATGAGTTCAAGAGCCGCATTCTGGGCGCGCTGATGGGCTCGATGTTCGATCGTGCCTTCCGCATGTTCACCGAAGCCTTCGAGACAAGGGCGAACAGGATCTACGCCACGGTGTGACGAACCATACCAGGCGTCAGTCGGGCAGCAGCGAATGCACCATCTCCAGCGCCGTCTTGACCGTAGCCAGCCGCACCGCGTTGCGGCCGATATCGCCGTAAAGCATCTTTCGGTGGATGAATGCGCCGGTTCGTGATCTGGCGGCGAGATGCACGAGGCCGACCGGTTTTTCCGCCGACCCGCCGCTGGGTCCTGCAATGCCGGTGACGGCGACGGCGATCGTGGCGCGCGAGCGGAAGAGGGCGCCATGCGCCATCTGCCGGGCGGTCTCTTCGGAGACCGCGCCGAAGCTGAGCAGCGTTTGCTCCTGTACCCCGAGCACCTCGATCTTCGCCGTATTCGTGTAGGTGACGAAGCCGCGGTCGACGACGGCGGACGAGCCCGATATTTCGGTCAGCGCCCCGGCGATCAAGCCGCCGGTGCAGGATTCGGCGGTCGAGATCATTAGGCCGGCAGCCATGAAGTCGCGGATGATCGCCTCTGCCGCCGACTGGATATCCTCGGGAAAAAGGCTCATCGCTTCATTCCCCGATAGACGACGGTCGCCGTGGCGATCGCCGCGATGCCTTCGCGCCGGCCGACGAAGCCGATCTTCTCGTTGGTCGTCGCCTTGACCGAGCATCGTTCGATATCGATGCCGAGATATTCCGACAGTCTCGCCCGCATGGTCTCGCGGTGCGGTCCGACCTTCGGCGCCTCGGCAATCAGCGAGACGTCGGCATTCATGATCGTGCCGCCGCGCTCGCGTACAATCCGGGCGGCATGCTCGATGAAGATCTTCGAAGCCGCTCCCTTCCATTGCGGATCGGACGGCGGGAAATGATCGCCGATATCGCCGGCGCCGCAGGTGGCAAGCAGCGCGTCGGTCAACGCATGCAGCGCGACATCGGCATCGGAATGGCCTTTGAGCTTCTGATCATGCGGAATGAACACGCCGCAGAGCGTCACGCCGTCGCCCGGTTCGAGCTGGTGCACGTCATAGCCGTTGCCGGTGCGCACGTCGGGCAGCAGCGAGGCCAACAGCTTGTCGTCGGCCATGGCGATATCGCGCTTGACCGTCAGCTTGACGTTATCGGGCGTACCCTCGACGATCGTCACCGGAATGCCGGCCCATTCGGCGATCGAGGCGTCGTCGGTGAAATCGCTTCGCCCGCTCGCCGCCGCCTTCTCATGCGCGTCGAGGATCGCTGCGAAGGCGAAGGATTGCGGCGTCTGTGCCGCATAGAGGTGCTCGCGCGAGACCGTCGCCGATACGGTGCCGGCGCTGTTGGCGCGTTTCAGCGTATCCGTGACCGGCATTGCCGGCAGCACCGCCTGCGCACCATCGGCAAGGCGCACGGCAATGCGGTCGAGAAGCCCATGGTCGAAGAACGGCCGCACAGCATCGTGGATCAGCACATGGCTGACATTCTTGTCCTTGAAGTATCTTAGGCCGGCAAGCACGGACTCCTGCCTTGTCGCACCGCCATGTACTGTTTCGATCGGTGTTGCCGAGATGATATGGCGAGACGCCCTGGCAAACAGCGCCTCGTCGTCGGGGTGAATGACGACGACGATCTCAGCTGCCGCTTCCCATGTCATGAAGTTTTCAAGCGCATGGACGATAACCGGCTTGCCGCCGATCATGCGATATTGCTTGGGGCCTTCCTCGGAGGATCCGGCGCGCTCGCCGCGGCCGGCGGCGACGATGACAATGCCAGCCGATATCGGTTGCTTGGACGGCATTTGCAGCATAAATCCCCTAAATCATGCGGAATTGACCGGAGTGCTCTAACCTCTTGCTTTGGCCTTTTCCAGCATCTGCCCGAAAAATATCGATTCCGACCCGAGCCCTCTTGGCAAAGGCATGGATCTGTGGCTAAAAATAATGCAGTTCCATGGTGTGCCTGAAAGATAATCATTTGATTTGCAAGAATCTCGCAGCGCCTTTCCGAATCGGACCCGTGTCCGTGCGGAACCGCGTTGTGCTGGCGCCGATGTCCGGCGTCACGGATATGCCCTTCCGTGAGCTTGCCTGGCGCTTCGGCGCCGGCCTCGTCGTTACCGAGATGGTGGCGAGCCGCGAGCTGGTCAACGACACCGCCGAATCCTGGTCGCGGCTGAAGGGTGCAGGCTTTCGGCCGCACATGGTGCAGCTCGCCGGGCGCGAGGCGCACTGGATGGCGGAAGCGGCGAAGATCGCCGCCGATCATGGCGCCGATATCATCGACATCAACATGGGCTGTCCGGCAAAGAAGGTGATCGGCGGTTATTCCGGCTCGGCGCTGATGCGCGATCCCGATCACGCGCTCGGCCTGATCGAGGCGACGGTCAAGGCCGTCGACATTCCGGTGACGCTGAAAATGCGCCTCGGCTGGGATGAGAATTCCATCAACGCGCCCGACATAGCGCGCCGCGCCGAGGCGGCCGGCATTCAGCTCGTGACCATTCACGGCCGCACCCGCATGCAATTTTATGAAGGCCGCGCTGATTGGGATGCAATCCGTGCGGTCCGCGAGGCGATCTCCATTCCGCTGATCGCCAACGGCGACGTCGAGACCGCCGACGATGCGCAGGAAATCCTGCGCCGCTCCGGCGCCGATGCCGTCATGATCGGCCGGGGCTGCCAGGGCAGGCCGTGGCATGCCGGCGTGCTCGCCGGAGCGGCAGAACCGCGACGCGAGGAGATTGCCGATATCGCCGTCGAACATTACCGGATGATGCTCGACTTCTACGGCGAGGCAGTGGCGATCCGCCATGCCCGCAAGCATCTCGGCTGGTATCTCGAGCGGTTTGCGCCCGCACTCGCCGGCGGCGAGAAGGCTGACATCATGACCTCGCGTGACCCGCGTGAGGTGGCCGCGCGCCTTTATCACGCGCTGGCTGCAGGTGCGCTCGATAGCCGGGAGGCGGCATGACGAAGGATATGACATCTCCGCCCGACAACGCCGGCGGAACCGTTGCCATGGCCGTGCTGAACGCCATCCAGAACCCGGTCGTCATGGTCGATGAATCCGGTTTTGTCGCCTTCGCCAATTGGGAGGCGGAGGCCTTTTTCGGCGCCAGCGCGTCGCATCTGGCGCGATACCGGATCTCGACCTTCATTCCTTTCGGCAGCCCGCTGCTCGCCCTGATCGACCAGGTGCGTGAGCGCAAGGCGCCGGTCAACGAATACCGCGTCGATCTGAGTTCGCCGCGCCTCGGCCAGGACAAGCTCGTCGATCTCTACGTCGCTCCGGTGCTGAGCGAACCCGGCGCCGTCGTCATCGTCTTCCAGGAACGCTCGATGGCCGACAAGATCGACCGGCAGCTGACGCACCGCGCCGCCGCCCGCTCGGTGACCGGTCTCGCTTCCATGCTGGCGCATGAGATCAAGAATCCGCTCTCCGGCATCCGCGGCGCCGCCCAGCTGCTCGAACAATCGGTGATCGACGACGACCGGGCGCTGACCCGGCTGATCTGCGACGAGACCGACCGCATCGTCTCGCTGGTCGACCGCATGGAGGTGTTTTCCGACGAACGCCCGGTCGACCGCATGCCGGTCAATATCCATTCCGTGCTCGATCATGTGAAGGCGGTCGCAAAGGCCGGCTTTGCCCGCAATATCCGCATCACCGAGAGTTACGACCCGTCGCTGCCGGCGGTCTATGCCAATCGCGACCAGCTCGTTCAGGTCTTCCTCAACCTGGTGAAGAACGCCGCCGAAGCGGTGGGCGACCGGCCGGATGGCGAGATCATGCTGACGACGGCCTATCGCCCCGGCATCCGGCTGTCGGTCGCCGGCACGCGTGAAAAGATCTCGCTGCCGCTGGAATTCTGCGTCCACGACAATGGCCCCGGCGTGCCCGCCGATCTGCTGCCGCATCTCTTCGATCCCTTCATCACCACCAAGACGAACGGCAGCGGCCTCGGCCTGGCGCTGGTCGCCAAGATCATCGGCGATCACGGCGGCATCATCGAATGCGACAGCCAGAACAGCCGCACGACTTTCCGTGTTCTCATGCCGGCGTCGAAGGACGCCTCGCTCGAGGATGCCTCTTCCGCAAGCTCGACAGGACCTTCTCGATGACAGCCACGATCCTCGTTGCAGATGATGATGCGGCCATCCGCACCGTGCTCAACCAGGCCTTGAGCCGCGCCGGTTATGACGTTCGCATCACCTCCAACGCCGCAACTCTCTGGCGCTGGATTTCGGCGGGCGAGGGCGATCTTGTCGTCACCGACGTGGTGATGCCCGACGAGAACGCCTTCGACCTGCTGCCGCGCATCAAGAAGGCCCGCCCCGACCTGCCGGTCCTCGTCATGAGCGCCCAGAACACCTTCATGACCGCCATCAAGGCCTCGGAGAAGGGTGCCTATGATTATCTGCCGAAGCCCTTCGACCTGACCGAACTGATCGGCATCATCGGCCGGGCGCTGGCCGAACCGAAGCGCAAGCCCGCCAAACTCGAAGAGGATATGCAGGACGGCATGCCGCTGGTCGGCCGCTCGGCGGCGATGCAGGAAATTTACCGCGTGCTCGCCCGCCTGATGCAGACGGACCTGACGCTGATGATCACCGGCGAATCCGGCACCGGCAAGGAGCTCGTCGCCCGCGCCTTGCATGATTACGGCAAGCGCCGCAACGGCCCGTTCGTGGCGATCAACATGGCGGCGATCCCGCGCGACCTGATCGAGTCGGAACTCTTCGGCCACGAGAAGGGCGCCTTCACCGGCGCGCAGACCCGCTCGACCGGCCGCTTCGAGCAGGCCGAGGGCGGCACGCTCTTCCTCGACGAAATCGGCGACATGCCGATGGATGCCCAGACCCGGCTTCTGCGCGTGCTGCAGCAGGGCGAATACACCACCGTCGGCGGCCGCACGCCGATCCGCACCGACGTGCGTATCGTCGCCGCCACCAACAAGGATCTGAAGCAGGCGATCAACCAAGGCCTGTTCCGCGAGGATCTCTATTATCGCCTCAATGTCGTGCCGCTGCGCCTGCCGCCGCTGCGCGACCGCGCCGAGGATATTCCCGATCTCGTGCGCCATTTCATCCAACAGGCGGAGAAGGAAGGGCTCGGCTCCAAACGCTTCGATCAGGAAGCGCTGGAGCTGATGAAGGCCTATGCCTGGCCGGGCAATGTCCGCGAGCTGGAAAATCTCATTCGCCGGCTTATGGCTCTCTATCCGCAGGATGTCATCACTCGTGAGATCATCGATGCCGAGCTGCGCTCCGACGTGCCCGACAGCCCGATCGACAAGGGGCCGATCCGCAACGGTTCGATGACGATCGCCCAGGCGGTCGAGGAGAACATGCGCACCTATTTTGCGAGCTTCGGCGACAACCTGCCGCCGCCCGGCCTCTATGACCGTGTGCTGACCGAAATGGAATATCCGCTGATTCTCGCTGCGCTCACCGCAACGCGTGGTAATCAGATCAAGGCGGCCGATCTTCTCGGGCTCAACCGCAACACCCTGCGCAAGAAGATCAGGGAACTCGGCGTCTCAGTTTACAGAAGCTCGCGCACCGCCTGAGAAAAAGGCGGTGGGCTCCTCGTTTGCCCACCGCCACCTCCTCCCCAGTATCCGCCGCCACGGTCGGGAACAAAACTTAATCTATCCAAGCTTGAGCGCGGTTTGTATCTGCGCCGGCAAACAAAAACGCAGTGTCATCCGACGGTCACATAGTATTTGTGAGCTATTGTTTGCCGTTCACGAAATGTCATTGAAGTTGCTGCATTCGCCGCCGCCACGCCTGTGGATAAGCTGTGGATAACAGGTGGATCATATGGCTCGATCAGCGGAGGACAGCATTCCCGAATCCGCTCGCATGTTGCCTATCCGTTCCGAATCTCGTCATCTGCCGCTGCTGCTGTAGACTTCCGCCGCAACTGTCGTCGCCAGCTGCCATGGGCGCTCCGGCTGATGTCGTGGAGCGCCCTTTTCTGTACGGCCGGGCTGACCGGAGCTGCGACATCGTGTTCCATGGCGAGCAATTTGGCGGCGGCGCCTCGTATATCCTTGCGGCCGCCATAGATTATGCGGATCGATCGCTCATTGATGGTGCGACGCCGGCCTCGGACGGTCGGCCCATGTTCTAACCTGCGGGAGCTGCGTGATGGAATATCGTCGTTTGGGAAAATCGGGCTTGAAGGTGAGCGAGTTCTCCTTCGGCTCATGGGTCACTTTCGGCAAACAGGTGAATGGCGGCGACGCCGTTGATCTCATGCGGCTTGCCTACGACAATGGCGTGAATTTCTTCGACAATGCCGAAGGCTATGAAAGCGGCAAGTCGGAGGTCGTCATGGGCGAGGCGCTCAAGTCGCTCGGATGGAGCCGCGACAGCTTCATCGTTTCGAGCAAGGTCTTCTGGGGAGGTGAGAGGCCGACGCAGCGCGGCCTGTCGCGCAAGCATGTGACCGATGCCTGCCATGCGGCGCTGAAGCGGCTTCAGGTCGATTACCTCGACCTCTATTTCTGCCACCGCCCTGATATCGACACGCCGATCGAGGAAACGGTGCGGGCGATGCACGATCTCGTCGCGCAGGGTAAGGTGCTTTACTGGGGGACGTCCGAATGGTCCGCCCAGCAGCTGACCGAAGCTTATGCTGTTGCCCGGGACCTGCGCATCACGCCGCCCACCATGGAGCAACCGCAGTACAACATCTTCGAACGCCAGAAGGTCGAGGCCGATTATCTCCCGCTTTACGACCTGATCGGCCTCGGCACCACGATCTGGTCGCCGCTCGCCTCCGGCGTCCTGACCGGCAAATATAATAACGGCGTGCCGGACGACAGCCGCATGAACCTGCCCGGTTACGAATGGCTGAAGGAAAGATGGTCGAGCGATGCCGGCCGCGCTCAGCTCCGACAAGTCGGCGAACTCGCAAAACTCGCCGACGAGATCGGCTTGTCGATTACCCATCTCGCGCTTTTGTGGTGCCTCGCCAATCGCAACGTTTCGACCGTCATTCTCGGCGCCTCGCGCGCCAGCCAGCTGCAGGATAATCTCGCGGCCCTTTCGCACAGGCACAAGCTGACCGCTGACGTGTTAGAGCGCGTCGACGCGATTGTCGGAAACAAACCGGAAGAACCACGTCGCTTTTAAACAGTGGCCAAAACTGTGAGGCTGCGGGTGCTTCGCCTTGACAACATGACAAGCCGCGTTGCATTTTCGCCACAATGCGTTGCTTAAAGGTCACGCAAGGGTTTTGGACATTTCGCTCCCGATCGAGTCGTTCCGACGCTGGCTCTTCTGAGCCGGCGTTCTTTGGTTTCGATCGGATGGCGGGACGGCGGGGTGCCGTCTGAAGAGAGGCCGAATGACGCAGGATGGGGTAGCGCCGGCGGCGGCGGGCGAGGCGGTGACGACGGTGACCGATCGCCGCGCGCTTTTCGCCGTGCCTGGCCTCGTGCTCGCCGGCGGCGCGCTGCTCTGCGCCACGATCACACTCTTCATACTGCTCGGCCTGACGCCGATCGCGCCGACCTCGCATGTCGTCATCACCTCGGTGATCGTCAATTCCTTCTTCGTCCTGACGCTGCTGGCGCTGATCGCCCGCGAGGTGGCAAGGCTGCTCAAGGCGCGCACACGAGGCAGAGCGGCCGCGCGCCTGCACATCCGTATCGTCGTGCTCTTCTCGATCGTCGCGATCACGCCGGCCATCCTCGTCGCCATCTTCGCCAGCATCACGCTGAATGCCGGCCTCGATCGCTGGTTTGCGCTGCGCACCCAGTCGATCGTCAGCTCGTCGCGCAATATCGGCCAGGCCTATATGATGGAGAACGCCAGCTACCTGCAGGGGCAGACGGTCTCCATGGCCAACGACCTGGAGCGCAATCGCGCTCTCTACAGCCTCGACAGGACGGGTTTTGCCGAGCTGATGACGCGGCAGGCGAGGGGGCGCGGTCTGCTTGGCGCCTTCCTCGTCGAGCGCGACGGATCGGTGGTCGTCCAGGCCGACATCGCCACGGAAAAGCCGCTGCCGGCCATTCCGCAGGATGCGCTGGAAAAGGCCGCGGCCGGCCAGCCGACGCTGATTCCGCCCGGCGTCACCAACCTCGTCGGCGCCATTATCAAGCTCGATGCCATCCAGGGCACATTTCTCTATACGGTGCGGGCCGTCGATCCCAAGGTCATGGGCGCCATGCGCATGATGGAGGAAAACGCCACCGAATACCGCTCGATGGAGGCCAACCGCTTCTCGCTGCAGATCGCCTTCGCCGTGCTCTACATCGGCTTCGCGCTGATCGTGCTGCTTGCGGCGATCTGGACGGCAATCGCTGTCGCCGACCGCATCGTGCGGCCGATCCGGCTGCTGATCACGGCGGCCGACAGCGTTGCATCGGGCAATATGGATATCGTCGTGCCGGTGCATGCCGTCGATGGCGACGTCGCCAATCTGTCGCGCACCTTCAACAAGATGATCTCGGAAATCCGCACCCAGCGCGACGAGATCCTCGAGGCCAAGGACGAGGTCGACGACCGCCGGCGTTTCATCGAAGCGGTTTTGTCGGGCGTTACCGCCGCCGTCATCGGCGTCGAACAGGATCGACGCATCGCTATCGTCAACAGTTCGGCCGAGACGCTGATGTCGCTGTCGGCCGACGAGATGCTCGGCAAGCAGCTGGCCGACATCGCGCCCGAGATCGATCAGGTGCTGACCGAGGCGGCGGTGCGTCATCGCGGCGATTTCCGCAAGCAGATCGCGCTGGTGCGCGGCGGCACGGTTAGAACGCTGAGCGTGCAGGTCACCCGCGAGGAAGTGCGCGACATGAGCGAATCCTACGTGATCACGCTCGACGATATCACCGATCTCGTGATCGCCCAGCGCTCGACCGCCTGGGGTGACGTGGCAAGACGCATTGCCCATGAGATCAAGAATCCGTTGACGCCGATCCAGCTGTCCGCCGAGCGCATCCAGCGCCGCTACGGCAAGCAGATCAACCAGGACGACCGCACCGTCTTCGATCAGTGCACGGATACGATCATTCGCCAGGTCGGCGATATCGGCCGCATGGTCGACGAATTCTCGGCTTTCGCCCGCATGCCGAAGCCGACCAAGGAGCCGAGCGACCTGCGCGATATCTTGCGCGACGCGATCTTCCTGCGCGAGATGGGCAATCATCACGTCACCTTCCTCTCGGAGTTCGGCGATAAGCCGCTGGAGGGCCTGTTCGACAGTCGCATGCTCGGCCAGGCGTTCGGCAATCTCATCAAGAATGCCGTGGAATCGCTGGAAGCCGTCCCGAGTGACGAGCGCGACGAGCGCAAGGTTCTCGTGCGCGCCGCGCTCGATGTGGCCCGCGACCGTTTCACCGTCGACGTGATCGACAATGGTCGCGGCCTGCCGGTGGAAAACCGCCATAGCATTCTGGAACCCTATATGACGATGCGCGAAAAGGGCACCGGCCTCGGGCTGGCCATCGTCAAGAAGATCATCGAGGAACATGGCGGGCAGCTCGAGCTGCATGACGCGCCCGCCGATTTTGACCGGGGAAGAGGGGCCATGATCCGCGTGCATCTGCCACGCCTGGAGCCTGCGCCCGCCGCTCCCGCAGCCAATGACAAGGAAAGCGCTTATGGCCTCTGATATTCTCGTCGTCGATGACGAGCACGATATTCGCGAGATCGTTTCCGGCATTCTCTCCGACGAAGGCCATGAGACACGCACGGCCCATGACAGCGACAGCGCGCTGGCGGCGATATCAGATCGCGTGCCGCGGCTGATCTTCCTCGATATCTGGATGCAGGGCAGCAAGCTCGACGGCCTGTCGCTGCTGGACGAGATCAAGACCCGTCATCCCGATCTCCCCGTCGTGATGATCTCCGGCCACGGCAACATCGAAACCGCGGTCTCGGCGATCAAACGCGGCGCTTTCGATTTCATCGAGAAGCCTTTCAAGGCCGATCGGCTGATTTTGATCGCCGAACGCGCGCTGGAAAATTCCAAGCTCAAGCGCGAGGTTTCCGAGCTGAAACGGCGCACCGGCGACGCCTTGGAGCTAATCGGCACTTCGGTCGCCGTCTCGCAGCTGCGCCAGACGATCGAGAAGGTGTCGCCGACCAACAGCCGCATCATGATTCTCGGCGCGTCCGGTTCCGGCAAGGAGCTGGTGGCCCGGATGATCCACAAGAAGTCGGCCCGCGCCAATGGCCCGTTCGTGGCGCTGAATGCTGCCAACATCACGCCCGATCGCATGGAAGTGGCGCTGTTCGGCACCGAAGGCACGCCTGGCCAGGCGCGCAAGATCGGCGCGCTCGAGGAGGCCCATCGCGGTATCCTCTATCTCGACGAGGTCGGCGAAATGCCGCGCGAGACGCAGAACAAGATCCTGCGCGTGCTTGTCGATCAGCAGTTCGAGCGGGTCGGCGGATCCAAGCGCGTCAAGGTCGACGTCCGCATCATTTCCTCGACCGCCTATAATCTCGAAAGCCGCATCGCCGAAGGCTGGTTCCGCGAGGATCTCTATCATCGCCTGGCCGTCGTGCCGGTGCGCGTACCGCAGCTTGCCGAGCGGCGCGAGGATATTCCCTTCCTCGTCGATCAGCTGATGCGCCAGATATCAGAACAGGCCGGCATTCGTCCGCGCCGCATCGGCGACGATGCCATGGCGGTGCTGCAGGCGCATGACTGGCCGGGCAATATCCGCCAGCTGCGCAACAATATCGAGCGGCTGATGATCCTTGCCCGCACCGACGGCCCGGACACGCCGATCACCGCCGACATGCTGCCGACCGATCTCGGCGACATGCTGCCCAAGGTTTCGGCCAAGAACGACTATCACATCATGACGCTGCCGCTGCGAGAAGCCCGCGAGATGTTCGAGAAGGATTATCTGATCGCCCAGATCAACCGCTTCGGCGGCAATATTTCACGCACCGCCGAATTCGTCGGCATGGAGCGCTCGGCGCTGCACCGCAAGCTGAAATCGCTCGGCGTCTGATCCTGGCGGCGCGGCCAGCCGCCGCGCCGCGTCTCTCCCACATCCCGAAGACCAGGTTTCCCATGCCGAGAATCGCCTATGTGAACGGCCGCTACGTCAAACATTCCGATGCCAGCGTGCATATCGAGGATCGCGGCTATCAATTCGCCGACGGCGTCTATGAGGTCTGCGAGATCCGCCACGGCTATATCGTCGACCTCACCCGTCATCTCGATCGTCTTGGCCGTTCGCTCGGGGAACTCAGCATCGCCTGGCCGATGAGTCGGGCGGCGCTGACGCGGGTCATTCGCGAGACGCTGCGCCGCAACCATGTCCGCAACGGGCTTTTCTACCTGCAGGTCACACGTGGCGTCGCCCGCCGCGACCATGTCTTCCCGGCCGACGGCACGCCGCCCTCGCTTATCATAACTGCCAAGAGCACCGACCCGAAGATCATCGCGGCCAAGAACGCCAACGGCATCAAGGCGATCACCGTCACCGACAACCGCTGGGACCGCGTCGACATCAAATCCGTCGGCCTGCTGCCGAATGCCATGGCCCGCCAGCAGGCCAAGGAAGCCGGCGCCCAGGAGGCGATCTATGTCGATGGTGACGGCATGGTAAAGGAAGGGGCGGCGACCAATGTCTGGATGGTCGATTCGGATGGAACCTTGGTAACGCGGCCGGCCGAACACGGCATCCTGCGCGGCATCACTCGCACCACATTGATCGATGTGGCCGCCAAGCTGGGCTTGAAGATCACTGAGCGGAATTTCTCTGTTTCCGAAATGCTCGCAGCCCGCGAGGTCTTCCTGACGGCAGCCACAAGTATCTGTTTTCCGGTCGTTTCCATCGATGGCCAAGCCATCGCCAACGGCCATCCCGGCAGCGTCTCGCAGAAAGTCCGCGAAGCCTTTTTCGACGTTGCGGAAAAGATTGCGATTTGATACCAAGATTTGCTGGACCGGTGGAATGAGGGTGTTGCCGGTCTCGCATGGAGAGGTTGATTGATATTCTACCGGCCAACACGGGTCGGCAATAAAGAAAGAAGCGGCGCGATGGCGGAACGTTCTCAGAATTTGCAGGACTTATTTCTCAATACTGTTCGCAAACAAAAGATTTCCCTGACAATCTTTTTGATCAACGGCGTGAAACTCACGGGTGTTGTTACCTCCTTCGACAATTTCTGTGTTCTGCTTCGCCGTGACGGCCACTCGCAGCTCGTGTATAAGCATGCGATCTCGACGATCATGCCGGGTCAGCCGATGCAGATGTTCGAGAGTGAAGAAGCCGCGTCCTAACAGGATCAGCCGTCATTTCGACACGCGATACCAAGAACGATTCGATCATCCCTGAGGCCGCCAAGCACAGGGACGATATGCGCGCGACCGTCGTCGTGCCGGTTCTGAAATCGCGCAGCCGCGGTGGCCAGACCGAATCGGCCTCGACCCGCACCCCGGAAAGCCGGCTCGAAGAGGCGACCGGCCTTGCCCAGGCAATTGACCTAGACGTCGTCAACGGTTCGATCGTGCCGGTCAATGAGCCAAGACCGGCGACTTTGCTCGGCACCGGCAAGATCGAGGAGATCAAGGCGCTGCTCGACGAGCGCGATTCCGGTCTCGTCATCGTCGATCACCCGCTGACGCCGGTGCAGCAGCGCAATCTCGAAAAGGAATGGAACGCCAAGGTCATCGACCGCACCGGCCTGATCCTCGAAATCTTCGGCCGCCGCGCCTCCACCAAGGAGGGCACGCTGCAGGTCGATCTGGCGCACCTGAATTATCAGAAGGGCCGGCTGGTCCGCAGCTGGACCCACCTCGAGCGCCAGCGCGGCGGCGGCGGTTTCATGGGCGGCCCCGGCGAAACCCAGATCGAAGCCGACCGGCGGCTCTTGCAGGACCGCATCATCAAGCTCGAACGCGAGCTGGAGCAGGTCGTGCGCACCCGCCAGCTCCACCGCGCCAAGCGCCGCAAGGTGCCGCACCCGATCGTCGCGCTCGTCGGCTACACCAATGCCGGCAAATCGACGCTGTTCAACCGCATCACCGGCGCCGGTGTGCTGGCCGAAGACATGCTGTTTGCGACGCTCGACCCGACGCTGCGCCGCATGAAGCTGCCGCATGGCCGCACGGTCATCCTGTCCGACACGGTCGGTTTCATCTCGGACCTGCCGACCCATCTCGTCGCTGCCTTCCGCGCCACCTTGGAAGAGGTGCTGGAAGCTGACCTCATCCTGCATGTCCGCGACATGTCCGATCCGGACAACCAGGCGCAGAGCTCCGACGTGATGCGCATCCTCGGCGATCTCGGCATCGACGAGGCCGAAGCGGAGAAGCGGCTGATCGAGGTCTGGAACAAGATCGACCGTCTCGAGCCTGAGGTCCACGACACCATGGTGCAAAGAGCGGCCGGCGCCAGTAACGTCGTCGCCGTCTCGGCCGTCAGCGGCGAGGGCGTCGACACGCTGATGGATGAGATCAGCCGCAGGCTGTCCGGCGTGATGACCGAAACGACGATCCGCCTTCCCGTCGACAAGCTGGCGCTGCTGCCCTGGCTCTACGACCACGCCATCGTCGACGCCCGCGAGGACAATGAGGACGGCTCGATCACGCTCGACTTGCGCCTGTCGGAGACCGAAGCCGCCGAACTCGAACGCCGCATCGGCAATGGGCCGAAGCCTGCGAAAGAGGATTGGGAGCGGTAAGTGGGGCCGTGAGCATGTCCATTTAAAGACAGCTCACCAAGGGCCTAGTTGCTCGACTGAGTGAGAGGACGCGGGGACACTGCGACATCTCCCTTCTCCCCAGCGGGGAGAAGATGCCGGCAGGCAGATGAGGGGGTGAGCGGCAAAGCCGCGAATGCGCTGAGTGCAAGCGAAGGGCAATGAATGGCGTGCCGTGCGGCCCCCTCATCCGACCCTTCGGGCCACCTTCTCCCCGCTGGGGAGAAGGGGGATGTGGCAACGCTCTGGCTCTTTCGGCCGGCTAGTTTGGCGAGAAGCAACCTCAGTCTCCGTCATCCTCGGCCTTGAGCCGAGGATCCATGCCACCGGCGCTGGTGGATGCGGTGTGGATGCTCGGCTCAAGGCCGAGCATGACGGAGGGTGGGGCTGCCGTCACCGCCCGCTCGATCGCCTTGGCCGCCTGCCAGATCTCCTCCATCCGCTCCAACGTCGCATCCTCAAGCGTCTCGCCTTCTGCTTCAAGAACCTTTTCTATATGATTGAAGCGACGCCGGAATTTCGTGTTCGTTCCACGCAGCGCCTGCTCCGGATCAGCCTTAACATGCCGGCCGATATTGACGACCGCGAAGATCAAATCGCCGAGTTCGTCGCTGACCTTGGCGCGGTCTCCGTCCCGAAGTGCGGCCCGCAATTCGCCGATCTCTTCCTCGATCTTGTCGAGGATCGGCTCGGGCGCCGACCAGTCGAAGCCGACCTTGGCGGCGCGTTCCTGCAGCTTCAGCGCCTCGGTCAAAGCCGGAAAGCTGCGCTGCACCGAGCCAAGGAAGCCGCCCTTGAAATCCTCGGTGATCCCGCGCCTTGCCCGGCGCTCGGCGCGCTCGCGTTTTTCCGCCTGCTTGATTTCGTCCCACTGGATCTTCACCGCGTCGGGTGTGTCGGCGTCCGAGCGGGCGAAGACATGCGGGTGGCGGCGGATCATCTTGGTGGTGATGGCGTTGACCACGTCGCCGAAGGAGAATTCGCCGGCTTCCTCGGCCATGCGGGCATGGAAGACCACCTGCAGCAGCAGGTCGCCCAGTTCATCGCAGAGATCGTCCATATCGCCGCGCTCGATCGCGTCGGAGACTTCATAGGCTTCTTCGATCGTGTAGGGCTTGATCGTCTGGAAATTCTGCTCGATGTCCCACGGGCAGCCGGTTTCGGGATGGCGCAGCGCCGCCATGATCTCGATCAGCCGTGAAATGTCTTTGGAAGGTTCCATGGTGCCTCAGTTCAGCGGAATGTCGTTGGCGCTCTTCGACGACTGGTAGGTGGCCGACAGCGCGTCGTAGCGCGCCTTAATGCGGGCAGTCTGCGCCTTCAGCGCGGTCCTCAGGGAAGCCTCTTCGGTCTCGACCAGATCGGCGATGGCAAAGCTGTTCCAGAAGGCGTTTTGCCTGCGATAGCCGCCGGGTTCAAGGCCGAAGACCTCCCTCAGGATCTTCAGGTCGTGCGGAATGGCGAAGGCGTCGCGGGAATCCTCATGGCTGAAGAAATAGTAGAAATTGTCGAAGCCCGCCCAGGTGATCGCCGACATGCACATGGTGCAGGGTTCGTGCGTCGACAGGAAGATCAGATCCTTGGTCGCCGGTTTGTCGCCAAGCTCGTAGAAGCGCTTCAGCGTATGCACCTCACCATGCCAGAGCGGATTGTCGAGCTCGTTATTGGTCTCGGCGACAACGAGCGACAGATCGGATTTGCGCAGGATCGCCGCGCCGAACACCTTGTTGCCCAAGGAGACGCCGCGTTCGGTCAGCGGCAGGATATCCTCTTCGATGACCGAAAGCAGGCGGGCGGCGATGGTCTTGTCAGCCATTGGTGTCTCCGGTTTTTTTCCAGTCTATCGTCTTGGCGGCACGAGCGAAATGCGGCAAACGCCGATGGACGTCGTTTGTCACAGGCTTTACACTGCACCGCAACAAAGAGAGTGGGAACAGGTGGTTGTCGTCAGCTCGGTTGACTTTTCTCAAATCGCCGATGAGGCGAGCAAAAGAATACGCGCTTGCCGGGGCTTTCGGATTTCTGTTCCTTCAATCGCTTGTCGATCACGGGCATATTCTGGCAACTTCGAAGTGGATTGGTAATGTCTCCCAAGACTGAGCAGCTTTCGGTATTTCCAGCCTTCTTTCGCGTGGAAGGCCAGAAGACGGCTGTCTTCGGCAATGGCGACGAGGCCTTCGCCAAGGTGCGGCTGCTCTTGAACACGCGGGCACGGATCGTCGCCTACGCCGACCGGCCGGAAGCCGATTATCATGCCTTCCTGATTGCCAATCGCATCGAGGCGGTGCGCGCCGGCTTTTCCGCCGGCCAGGTCGAGGGTGCGGCCCTCGTCTTTGCCGCCACCGGTGACGAAGCAGAAGATCGCCGGATCGTTGGTGCCGCCCGCGCTGCCAGAATTCCAGCCAATGCCGTCGATCAGCCCGATTACTGCGATTTCTTCACGCCGGCGCTCGTCAATCGCGCCCCGGTCGCCGTTGCGATCGGCACCGAAGGGGCAGGGCCGGTTCTGGCGCAGATGATCCGCGCCCAGATCGATCAGCTTCTTTCCCCCTCGCTCGGGCGTCTGGCCACGCTGGCGACGCGCTATCGCAAATCGGTCGATCAGCTGGTGCCCCGCGGCGTTTCCCGCCGGGTCTTCTGGCGCCGCTTCTTCTCCGGCCCCGTTGCCGATGCGGTCGCCAACGGCAACCTGTCGCAGGCCCGCCACGCCGCCGACCGGCTGCTCACTTCGATGGACCAGATCGCCGGCCATGTCTGGCTTGTCGGCGCCGGTCCGGGGGCTGAAGATCTGCTGACGTTGCGCGCCCAGCGCGTGATGATGGAAGCCGATGTCATCGTCTATGACGCGCTGGTGCCGCAGGCGATCGTCGACATGGGTCGCCGCGATGCCGAGCGGCTTTCCGTCGGCAAGCGCAAGGGCTGCCATTCGAAGTCGCAGGAAGAGATCAACGAACTGCTCGTCGAGCTCGGCCGCCAGGGCAAGCGCGTCGTCCGGCTCAAGTCAGGCGATCCGCTGGTCTATGGCCGGGCAGGGGAAGAGATGGCCGCGCTGCGCGCCGCCGGCGTCACCTATGAGGTCGTGCCCGGCATTACCTCGGCCTTCGCTGCCGCCGCCGATTTCGAGCTGCCGCTGACGTTGCGCGGCGTCGCCTCCTCGCTCGTCTTCACGACAGGCCACGATCTCACTGGCGACGTGCTGCCCGACTGGGCAAGCCTTGCCGTCTCCGGCGCGACGATCGCCGTTTACATGGGCCGCACCGTTGCCGCCTCGGTCGCCGAGCGGCTGATGCAGGCCGGCATTCCCGCCGAGACCACCGTCGCCGTCATCGAAAATGCCAGCCGCGCCGAGCGCCGTCTGCTGCATGGCACGCTCGCCGACCTGCCCGATCTGCAGCACCGCGACGAGCTGACCGGGCCGGTTATGGTCATTATCGGCGATGCGGTCGCCGGCGCCAATTTCGAACTGTCCGAGCCGCTGGTGCGTGCGAACGCCCGGCTCGAGGAACTTGCAAGGAGCTGAATATGGGTGACAAGGTTCTGACGGCCAACCGGCTGACGGATGGCATTGCCGTCTGGCTGGATGCCAGCGGCAAATGGTCGACCTCACTGCAGGAGGCGCTTGTCGCCCGTCACAACGAAGCCGTCGAAGCGTTGGAAGCCATTGGCAAAAAGTCCTATGCCGACAATGAGGTCGTTGACGTCGCCGTCGTCGACGTCCAGGAAACCAACGGCATTCTCTGGCCGTTGCGCCTTCGCGAGCGCATCCGCGCGCAAGGGCCGACCATGGAATATGCGCCGGGCTACGCTCCTGCCGATCCCGAATTCATTGCAGTCTGAGGAAGACGATGTACCGTTACGACGAATTTGATCATGCCTTTGTCAGCGAGCGCGTCGAGCAGTTCCGCGACCAGGTTCAGCGCCGTCTTTCCGGCGAGCTTGCCGAGGATGCATTCAAGCCGCTGCGCCTGATGAACGGCGTCTACCTGCAGCTTCATGCCTATATGCTGCGCATCGCCATTCCCTATGGCACGCTGAGTGCGCGCCAGCTGCGCATGCTCGCTCATATCGCCCGCACCTATGACCGCGGCTATGGCCACTTCACCACGCGCCAGAACCTGCAGTTCAACTGGCCGAAACTGTCGGACATTCCCGATGCGCTGGCCGATCTGGCGAGCGTCGAGATGCACGCGCTGCAGACTTCGGGCAACTGCATCAGAAACGTCACCGCCGACCACTTCGCCGGTGCGGCCGCGGATGAGATCGCCGACCCGCGTCCCTATGCGGAAATCCTGCGCCAGTGGTCGTCCGTCCACCCGGAATTCTCCTTCCTGCCGCGCAAGTTCAAGATTGCCGTGACCGGCGCCGAGCGCGACCGCGCCGCCATCCAGGTCCATGATATCGGCCTGCACCTGAAGAAGAACGACAAGGGCGAAATCGGCTTTGCCGTCTATGTCGGCGGTGGCCAGGGCCGCACGCCGATGATCGCCAAGCTGATCCGCGACTTCCTGCCCGAGGAAGACCTGCTCTCCTACACCACCGCGATCGTGCGCGTTTACAATCTGCATGGCCGCCGCGACAACAAGTACAAGGCCCGCATCAAGATCCTGGTGCATGAGACCGGCGCCGAGGAGCTGGCGCGTCAGGTGGAGGCCGAATTCGCCGCCCTGAAGGATAGCGAGCTCAAGCTGCCGGAACAGGATGTCGAGGCGATCGCCGCTTATTTCGCGCTGCCTGATCTGCCCGAGCGCGCCGAGGGCTGGGAAAACCTCGCCCGCTGGAAGAAGGCCGATCCGGCTTTCGCCCGCTGGGTGCAGCAGAATGTGCAGCCGCACAAGAACCCCGATTACGGCATGGTGACGATCTCGCTGAAGCCGATCGGCGGCATTCCGGGCGACGCCACCGACGCGCAGATGGAGGCCGTCGCCGATCTGGCCGAAGAATATGCCTTCGACGAAATCCGCGTCAGCCATGAGCAGAACCTGATTCTGCCGCATGTGGCGCTGGCCGATCTCGAAGCGGTCTATCGCGGCCTCGTCGCCATCAATTTGGCCGAAGCCAATGCCGGCCTGATCACCGATATCATCGCCTGTCCGGGGCTGGATTATTGCGCGCTCGCCAATGCGCGCTCCATTCCGGTCGCGCAGGAAATCTCCCGCCGCTTCGGCAGTCCCGAACGGCAGGCCGAGATCGGCGAGCTGAAGATCAAGATCTCCGGCTGCATCAATGCCTGCGGCCACCACCATGTCGGCCATATCGGTCTGCTCGGTGTCGAGAAGAAGGGCGCCGAACTCTACCAGATCACGCTTGGCGGTTCCGGCGACGAACATACCTCGATCGGCGAGATCATCGGCCGCGGCTTCGAGCCGGACCGGGTGACGGATGCGATCGAGACGATCGTCGACACCTATCTCGGCCTGCGGCTCGATCCGTCCGAAACCTTCCTCGCCGCCTATCGCCGCGTCGGGCCGCAGCCTTTCAAGGATGCGCTCTACGGCTCGGCCGCCGAAGCGGCTTAAGGAGGGGATGATGACGAAGATCTGGAGAGAAACCGGTTTTGTCGACAACGATCTCTGGGTTGTTGAAACCGACGAGGTGAAGGCAACAGGCGCACAGAAGCCGCTGCTCAGCCTCGACGAGCTGATCGCCAGGGCCGATCAAAGCAACGATGTCGGCCTCGGCGTGCTGATCAAGCCGGCCGACGACGTGCGCCGGCTCGAGCCCTACCTCGATCGCCTTGCAATCGTGGCGGTCGCCTTTCCCGCCTTCAACGACGGCCGCGCCTTCAGCCATGCCTCGCTGCTGCGCCAGCGCCTCGGTTATGCCAATGAGCTGCGCGCCGTCGGCGACGTGCTGATCGACCAGATCCCGCTGATGCTGCGCGTCGGCATCGACAGCTTTTCCGTGACCAACGCCACGGCGCTAAAGCGGCTCGCCGAAAACCGTCTGCCCGCCATTCCCCATCATTATCAGCCGGCGGTGCGTGACGCCGAAGCCGGCAAGGGCTATAGTTGGCGCCGTCAGGCGAAGCCGGCCGCATAAGCCGCCGGTCCGCCTCTTTACGATGGCGGAATATAGCATGAAGACATTCGAAATCGCGGTGATCGGTGGCGGCCTCGCCGGCATGATCGCCGCCATTGCGCTTGGCCGCGGCGGCCGCAGCGTGGCGCTGGTGGCTCCCATTGCCGCAAATGAGGACCGGCGCACCACGGCGCTGATGGATCAGTCGATCCGCTTCCTCGATCGCCTGACGCTCTGGGAAAAGCTGCGCTCGGCGGCAGCACCCCTCACCAGCATGCGCATCATCGATGGCACGGACCGGCTGCTGCGGGCGCCCACCACCACCTTCCGCGCTGCCGACGTCGGGCTCGATGCCTTTGGCTACAATTTTCCCAACAAGGCGCTGACCGAGATCCTCGAAGCGGCCACCGCCGGCGAGGGCAATATCACCCGCTTCACCGATATGGCCGAATCGATCGTGATCTCGCCCGAGAGAGTGTCGATCACGCTTGTCGGCGGTGAAACGCTCTCGGCCGATTTTGCCGTCGGCGCCGACGGCCGTGGCTCGAAGCTGCGCGAGGCGGCAGGTATCGGCGTGCGCAACTGGTCCTATCCGCAATCGGCCATGGTGCTGAATTTCGCCCATTCGCTGCCGCACCAGAATATCTCCAGCGAATTCCACACCAAACACGGCCCCTTCACCCAGGTGCCGCTGCCAGGTAGCCGCTCCAGCCTTGTCTGGGTGCAGGATCCCTCCGAGGCGACCGCCCGCATGGAACTGCCGCTGGCCGAACTGGGCTCTCTCGTCGAGGCGCAGATGCAATCCATGCTCGGCAAGGTCGATGTGGAGGAAGGCGTCCAGGTCTGGCCGCTCTCCGGCATGATGGCTCATCGATTCGGCAAGGGGCGCATCGCGCTGATCGGCGAGGCGGCCCATGTCTTCCCGCCGATCGGGGCGCAGGGGCTGAATCTCAGCCTGCGCGATATCATGGTGCTCACCGACATTCTCTGCGACAGGGCGGAACTGCCGCTGCCAGCCGATGCCGGCGAAAGCTTCGACCGCCGCCGCCGCGCCGACATCATGACGCGCACGGCGAGCGTCGATCTGCTCAACCGCTCGCTGCTCTCGGATTTCCTCCCCGTGCAGATGCTGCGCGCTGCCGGCCTGCACATCCTCTCGGCCATTCCGCCGCTGCGCAACCTCGTCATGCGCGAGGGCATCGAACCCGGCCGGGGCTTCCGCGATATTCCCGATAGCTTAAGGGAAAAGCTGAAGCGGAAGAAGGCCTGAGCGGATCGCAATCAGCCAGAGCGAAACGCTCGCCACCGAAAGCACCGTGGTGATCAGGATCGTCGCCGATGCGCGTTCCTGCCAGACGCCATATTGCTGGCCGATGACGAAGACATTGGTCGCCGTCGGCAGGCAGGCCAGCAGCACGGCCGCCTGGATCCAGACCGGCTCGAAACCGCCGATAACAGTCAGCGCGATGAAAACCGCGATCGGGTGCAGGATCAGTTTCGCCGGCACGATATAGGAAATCTCGGCCGGAATCCGCTTCAGCGGCCTCAGAGCCAGCGTCACGCCAATCGCGAAGAGCGCGCAGGGTGCGGCGGCCTGGGCAAGGTAGTCGACGAGGCGCTGGAACGCCAGCGGTTGATCGATGTGCAAGGCGGCGACGGCAAAGCCTGCCGTCGTCGACAGGATGAAGGGATGCAGCGCCACCTTGCGGGCGATATCGGCGGCAAGCTGGCCCGGCGAGCGCTTGTCGTCCCCGGCTGCCGCCATCAGCGCCGGCGCCACGATGAAATGCAGCGCGTTCTCGAAGCAGATGATCAGCGCCACCGGCACGGCAGCCCCTTCGCCGAGCGCAAGCAGCGCCAGCCCCGGCCCCATATAGCCGATATTGCCATAGGCGCCGGCAAAGGACTGGATGGTGCATTCATCAAGAGGATTGCCGCGCAGGAAACGGCCGATCACAAAGAGCAGGATGAAGATCGCATAGGTCGCGGCAATATCCGTGACGATGAAATCGACCCGCGTCAGCTCTTCGATCGGCGTGCGCGAGACGAGCTTGAAGAAAAGAGCGGGCAGGGCGGCATAGATGATGAAGGTGTTCAGCCAGCCGAGCGCCTCGGCCGGCTGCTTCGTCGCCTTGGCGGCGGCATAACCGATCAGGATCAGGCCGAAGAACGGCAGCAGCAGGCTGATGATGTCGGCCAAGGGAAAGTCCGGTTTTCGCGGGATGGTCGGCGGGGAAGAATCTCTTCTAGCCGATTTGCATCAGGATCGGAAAGGTCTGCTGGAACCAGATCGCCACATCGCTGACCCAGCCGAACAGGAAGGCGAGGCCGGTCAGGATGAGGAAGACGCCCATCACCTTTTCCACCGTGCCGAGATGACGGCGGAAGCGCGACAGGAAGCGCATGAAGGCGCCGGAAAAGCCGGCGGCGATCCAGAAGGGGATGGCAAGACCGAGCGAATAGATGGCGAGCAGCCCGGCGCCGGATCCGACCGTCTCGCGCGCGGCGGCGACGCCGAGGATGGCGCCGAGCACCGGCCCGATGCAGGGCGTCCAGCCGAAGGCGAAGGCAAGGCCCATAATATAAGCGCCGGTCAGCGTCGCCGGCTTGCCGCCGGCCTGGAAGCGCGCTTCGCGGGCAAGCAGACCGATTCGGAAGAGGCCGAGGAAATTCAGCCCCATGACGATGATGATCAGCCCGCCGATCTTGGAGAGCAGATCGAGATGCTGGCGAAGCGCCATGCCGATGCTCGACGCACCGGCGCCGAGCGCCACGAAGACGGTGGCAAAGCCGAGCGTGAAGAGCAGCGCCGAAAAGAGCACGTCGCGCCTGATATCAGGCGACACCGCCACCGCGCCGCCGCCGCGGAACTGCTCAACGGAGATGCCGGCCATATAGCAGAGATAGGGAGGGACGAGGGGGAGCACGCAGGGCGAAAGAAAGGATAGCGCCCCTGCCAACAACGCGCTCCACAGGGAAATATCGGCAATCGACACGCATTCTCTCCGGCTGCAATCTGCGCCCTGTTCCTAGCCTCGCAGGCCCGGGATTGCCAATCACCTTTTTGCGTGGGCGACAAATCTGGCTTTGTGCGCCAGAGAAATGTGTCCTACCTTCGCAAAAGCCGAATTTTTCGGTTGACCGCAATGGGTCACCTGCCTATGTTCCGCCCACTTCCAGCCGGGGTGCCTCACACCCGCGGAGAGGGAGAGCGTAGCTCAGCCGGTAGAGCAACTGACTTTTAATCAGTAGGTCTCGGGTTCGAACCCCGACGCTCTCACCAAAAACAAAAAAACAACCGCATATAGTGTTTCGAATGCGGAGCGAGCGCTCCCGTGGATCCCGGTTTCGCCGGAGTTGTGGCCCGCGCACTCGAAAAGAACGCCATCTTCCGATCTGCATCGCTCGTTGCGCTTGGAACGCCTTTTTGCCGCAGCCCAGGAGCTTTTCAAGCATCGGCACGACGAAGGCGGATTTACCGGCTGGCTCGCGACTCGCCTTCCGCGTCTCCCGCAAAGCTCCGCTTATCAAGCGATTGAAATCTTCAAAGGCGGCGTCGCGAGCTACCACGTTTATAAGAGCGAGTTTCATGGCATTTATCATCCGCGTATATGAGGCGACGATGTCGATTAGTCGGAGGCAACGGAAGAAGTCACCTTGGGCCAACTGCAACTCTGCGCAGATTTACTCGGCCTTGATTCCACGGCAGCAATCTATCAATCCGGCTTTAAGCGCCTGATTCATAGGTCCTCCCCCTCAAGCGAGCAGACTTCGAGATCGTCTTCGTCGAAAACTATCTCGGCCAACCGATACGGGGGGCCATCAAACCAGCCCATCGCATCTGCCTGCTCATAAGTAAGCGATTCGTGCTCCTTCCTGCCATCAGCCTGGACGGTCGTCATCTCAACCGGGTGGATGCCAATCGCGACAACTGTGCGCGTGCCGACGTCGGTACACCTCCACCGACTTTTCCCGCACCAGAACTCCAGACCGATCTGAAACTCCGAGTGTTCCATGTATGACCTCCCTGATTTCGTATGTGATGATTGCAAATAGCCGAGTGTCGGGTCTCGAGGCTGCTGCTATCTTGTAAAAGTCGAATCGGGAGGATCACAAACCTGACTCGCGCCGAACAGGGCGCTTTGTCCAATCCAGCCACGCTCGGTTTATGATAGTTGTTTCCTTAACCGGAGCGCCCATGGTCCAATACTGTCGGCCGTCGATGTCAAGGTAGACAGAGCTTCTACTAGTTGGCTCAAACCACCTTCGTTCGCCCTGCGTGCGGATGAATGAGACGGCTTCCTCAAACAGGGCCTGGTCCTCCGGCGGATCATCGAATTGTCGTACCGAGTATTCGTGCGGCCACTGCGGCATGGTTTTCGCGTAACGCCAGTGGCGCGTGCCGATGAATTTCTTGAAGTCATCAATGCTATCCATTGGGTCTCGTCTTTGGTCCCGAAGTTCAAGAGGCTAATCATGCGACTGCTCATGACCCACCTCGCCCAATTCAGCTCGCTCTCCAAACAGGGAGAGTTGCTGTGCACGCAGGGGCTCGCCTACCTTCTTCAAAATCCGGATGCGCGCAAGAGCTTTGGGGACCATATCTCCAAGACGGTGGGCCGAACTATCAACTCCGACTTGACTTGGCGAGCTGAGGCTCGACAGAAAGACGGTGCCCGCCCCGACTTGGAGGGCTGCACGGCTGACGGAAAGCTCGTGGTCAAGATAGAGGCGAAATTGGGCGCGGCGTTTGGCGAGGGCCAACTCAGTTCGTACCTTGGCGACCTTCAAGAAAGCCCTCATAGTGGAATGTTGCTGGTTCTGGTCCCTCAATACCGCGTTGCTGCGATGAAAGCGTCGGTGCCGAATGCGTCCCCTCTTACCGGGGATGGTCCTTGGCAGCACAATGCAACGTCCGACTTGACCGTTGCGGTGATCGATTGGGAGGGGGTTTTGGTTACTCTGAGAGACGTTCGCTCGGACCCGTTCCGTGGTGACCTCGCCCAATTTGAGGCCATGTACAGGGTCCTTGCGGGCCACGACATAGAGCCACTGAGGAGTGTCTCTGAACTGCTCGCTTGGCGCGAGCGGAAAGAGGTATTCGTCAATCTCGTGGATCGGGTTACCCGCCGCTTGGCGCAGCAGAGCCGAGTCCTCCCGATGGGCAAGGATCCAGACGACTACCAGCGTCGATATGTCTGCCTACCGCTTGGCGCCGAGCAGCCCTGCTTCAGCGTGGGGGTCCGCGATCCTTTTGCGGGGTACACGACGCCTATTTGGCTGCGGTTCCACCGTCTTACGCCCAAGTTCTCGGTTATCCGCGAACGTCTTGTCGCGTCTGGCTTGTCGCAGCAATTAACTGAGTGCGGCGGCCACATCTGGATACATCTCGATATTCCGCTCAATGCCGATGGCGAAAGTCTGGTTGACTCGTTGGTTGAGCAAGCACAATGGGTTATCGAGGTCGCGTACCAGCCATTGTGACACACAGACGTGTATCCCACCAAATCTCTCAGAGGCGGCAATTATGCTTGCCCCGGCGACGACTGGTGAATCGGTGACTGCCCCGGTTTTCTCACAGCGCCCCTGCCGTGCAGACCCCTTGAACCCACCGCCGCCGATATCGGGTTTTCCGGCAAGGATGTTCATGAGGCCCGGTTTACCCCCGGCGATGCGGAGCAGATGGCCGACAAGAGCGGCTTCAAAGTTTCGCGGTGCCGACGTTCAGCTCACAGCCCGCGCAAAGTCCGGCAGTCTCCATCGGGCGACGGTGAGCCCACGCGGGCGATCACCGTTTATGATGGTTCACCTGCCGCTTGGAACCAAACGCTATTCTCGGCACTACTGTCGCCTGCCGACAAGGCCGTGTTTATGCTCGGTCCCGAACACCGCGCGTGTGGGTCCGTCTCTGGCCCAGCCGCGCAAGAGTTTTCCGGCAGGCGAGCACGGAGCCGTACCCATACACCAAAAGAAGTAAATTCCGCCTTGGCGGTGCGCCTATTGGGCGATCTTGACATCTGCGTGCATTCCCACAACCTGCAGCTATGGGGAGTGGTCGTGATTATGGGGGATTCATGAGTGTTTGTAATCACGTAAAATCAGCTTGCTTATTTGCCTCTTTGACGTTGCTTTCGGCTAATCAAGCATTCGCGTTCACTCTTACCCGCCGCATCAGGGTCCCCGACTGGATGGATCCGTATATGGCCATGTTTTTGGTTTTCTCATTATTTGGTTATCTGGGATTGGTAGTGACGAAACCACGCGGAGTGCCTGTTAAGCAGCTTTCCAGGGTCAAAATTTCACCCCTCGCCAACTTCTTTCGCGTCTTCTTTGGCACCATGTTTCTCATATTCATGGCTATGCTGTTTGTAGGCATGGCCCTTCGTCGGTACGCAGAATAGAGCCTCACGGATCTTCCCACCGAATCATCTTGCCCGAAGCGAAAGTTGCGCCCTGAGGTTGAAATCATGTGTCGGTTCCTCTTTGATGGCAGGGGCGATCATTGCTCTGTAGCCCGGAGACTGCGATGGATATGACCACCCTCAGCGAACGCTTTTTTGGCCTGTCCTTCCTGATCCTCTGGGTGTTGCTGGCAATCCTGATCTTTAGCGCCGTGCGTCATGGGTTGAATGCAGAGCCGAAGGACGATGACCGGTCCCGCGTGCAGGAGCGGTCACATGGACGCATAGTCCGGCATCTCCTCGAAGGCGACAGGCGGAACAGAGCCATGGCCCAGGCTGTCGAGGCCAAGGCCAAGTCCTATTTCGCGCGCCGCATCGGTAAGATCCATCTGGCAGCGCTGGCCTTCTTCATGGCGACGACCCTGTTTCTGGCGCTCTGGAATCGCTACGAGGTCAAAATGCAACGGGCATCCCAAATCCCAGTTACATCACCGCTGCAGCACGATGCTGACTGACTTCGGGCAATCGCTATTCCGGCGAATACAGCCCACCTGATGTTTCGTCAGCGTCAAAAAATTCTCCGGGTGAGATAGTGCGCGGGTCTTTAGTCTGCCCGCCTTTGGCGGGTTCAATCGCCCTCTCCAAAAGAAGGTGCCTTTCCATCAAATTGCTCAGCTTTCGAGCCGTTGCGGACCGCAGGTCAATTGCTCATAGTTCGCCAGCGTTGGGGGATCATGCATGTTCAATGTTCCGAAATACCTGATCGCATTTTACATGAGCTTGGCGATGCAGACCGCCTCGGCCCAAACAGTTGAGCCCGGCAGGTGCTACAACGAAATGGCAGACGTCATCGCAACGATAGATGCAGTGATGTCACGCGAGAAGGCAGATATTTCCGGCTACAGCAAGCGCTTGCAGCAAAGATTACCCAAGGGCCCCTGCGATATTGAGGCAATTCGCGCCGTAGCGAGGAGTTCTCCTCATTTCCGATGGCACAAGATTGGTAAAATGTCTGACATGTTCAGGTTCTCGAATGAAGAATTGGTTTCTGATTTTTGGATTGATTTGAATACGAAGGAAATACCTCAAGACTCTTTATGGATACGCGTCAAAAAGACGGAATACGACTATGAATAAAATCGGTCGGTCCCTGACGTGCTGCGAAGCGATGGCGCAAGTCATCGGTCCTGGTGACCGAGTTGGACGCATTTCCCATCTAGCTCATCTCCGCTGATAGCTTTGATCAATCTTTGGCGGCCGCCATGGTCCGAACGGCTCGTTCTGAAATGTTCGCCCTCGGCTGGCGAGAAACCTCTAGGGCTGCGACGCACCCGACCCAATCACCGCTGGACGATCACGCGGGTTCCCGGCTGGACCATATCGTAAAGCTCCTCGACGTCCTCGCGGTACATCCGGAAGCATCCGCTTGATGCGTTGGTGCCGATGGAGGAGGGGTCGTTGGTGCCGTGGATGCGGAGAAGTCCGTCGGCAAGGTAGATCGCCCGGGTGCCAAGCGGATTTGCGGGCCCGGGCTTCACCACTTCCGGGAGCCTTGGGTTCTTCTGGCGCATGCTGGCTGTTGGCCGCCATTCGGGATGCAGTCGTTTCGACACGACCCGCGTTGTCCCGTACCATTGTTTGCCTTCGCGGCCGACGGCGATGGGGTAGGCAAACTGCTCACCCGCTGACGTCGTGTAGATAAGGGTGTGCTCACGCGTGGCGATGACGATGGTTCCTCTTCCAATTCGCGTCGATGGCTCCCGAGGTTCTTGAAGGGGTTCCCCATAGTCAGGAGGAGGGGGATAGGGGCTGTAAGGGTCATCATAGCCATAGCCGTCGTATTCACCATATCCGTCATACGGCGCGTAAACTTGGGCTTGGGCATGTGCCGCTATCAGAAATAGGGCCGCAGCAAGGAGAACCAGCAATCTCATTCGTCGCATCCGCCTGTTATACAATCATGATTGGGTCGAATTCTATGGCGGCACTATGGCGGGCTGGATTTCGATTTGACGGTGATCTTCCGTCGCTCCCGTTCTTCGCTGGGTTCGCGTATCGAGCCCACGAACCCCCAGGCGAGGGCTTCCAAAGGAAGCTGCGACGAGTGTTTGTTTTGCTGCGCGAGCCTTCGCAAAGCCCAAGGGCTGGCTGCGCATCGCCACGCTCTAGGTGTGGAGCCTCAACAGGTTGTCCTGGGTAAGAGCGAGTCTGCTGATTGGTGGTTTTGAATTTAGGCTTCCGTGAGGCCTGTGCCAATTGTAGCGATGGAGCCA
>NZ_JAULSE010000019.1:0-93881 GCF_030518245.1 Rhizobium sp. CBN3 | reverse complement strand
CTTCCTCCCCACGCTCGGTCGCCCTTGCAAAGTTGCGCTTCTCTTCGCTCGCCATGACCAGCTTACGGTGGGACTTGCACCCACAAGAGTGCGCCCATGCTGGGCGCACAACAAAAAGGCCGGTTGCCCGGCCTTTCGTCATCCGCCCGGCTCGGTGCCAGTTCATCCGTGGTCAAGGAGCAAGCGGGTATTGATGTGAGACTGCCGCCGAAAGGTTAACAAAAGGTTAACTTGTCGATCAGGATCGGACCTCGATTGCCGGACAGCGTGACGTGCCGGAGACGCTCCGCGCGTCCTGTCGGTTCATGCGCCCTGTCGAAGCGAATGAGAGCACAAATCTCCCCCCGTTCAAGCTGCGTTCATCGCGCTCGACCTATAAGGTTTTGAAAGACAAAGCGAATGATGACGCCCTAACAAATTCCGGCGATCGCTCTATCTTTTGTTCCAGATGGCATATGCCAAGGAAACGCAGCCGAGCGCTGCCTGAAAAACACGCCAACGAGGAGTGAGAAGCGTGAGAAACCTCATCGTCAAAATAGCCGCGGCCGCGCTGCTTGTGCTGGCTCCGGCAATAGCGCAGGCCGCCGAGGGATACTCGACGGCCAACGTCAACATGCGCGCGGGTCCAAGTACCCGGTACCCGGCCGTCGCCGTCATACCCGCCGGTTCGTCCGTCGAAATCCGCGGATGCCTTTCCAACGTCAACTGGTGCGACGTCGAATTCTACGGCGGCCGGGGCTGGGTCTCAGGCCAGTACGTGCAGGCGGTCTACGAGCAGCGCCGCGTCTATGTAGGTCCGCGATATTACCGTCCGCTGGGCATTCCGATGGTCACCTTCAGCGTCGGCAATTATTGGGACCGGTACTACCGCAATCGCGATTTTTATCGCGAGCGTGACCGCTGGAGCCGCGGCCCGGACTATTATTACCGCAACCGCGACCGCGATTATTATTCCCGCGACCGTGACCGGGACCGGGACCGGGATTACCGGGCCCGCGAGTACCGGGATCGCAACCGGGACTGGCGCGACAACGATCGCAGAGAGGAAGTCCGCCGGCCCGAGCGTCGGGAAACCGACACGAATTTCCGTAATCTGCCGCAGTTCAGAGGCGGGAAGGCCGACACCTACAATCGTCCCGACCCCCGGGCTTCGCCATTCGTCTGCCGCCCGGGCGATCCCGCCTGCGACTGAAACATCGAGGGCGGCAGCGATGCCGCCCTTTCTGCGACAGAATCACTGGAAAGCGGAGCCACAAAAAAGCCCGGCGCTCCTTGGGGGGATGCACCGGGCCTGATGTCGATCGGCGCGCGTTGAGGGGAGACGGCCGATCATTCGCGGGACGTGAGGGGCTGTCCCGCTTCTCCATAAACAGTCGTCGAGCCTATTGGTTCCGCTCGCCGCATTAATTCCTAATTCGAAAATCGTGCGCACCGCGCCCCGGCCCTGGTCATGACTGCGCGGCTTCGATAGTGCGGCTCTCATCGCTTGTCGTCCTTTAACACCCCGTTAAATCGCCGCAATTACAGTTCACTCGGATGATCGCGCATAGGTCCTTAAACCGAAATCAGTTTAAGGACAAAATTATGCAGCTCTTCAAAGTGCTACAGCGTCCTTCGCGCGTCTGAGGAGACGCCGGGCGCTGTAACAGGGCGCCGTTATGCGAAGTGGGCTTCGCGATCGAACAGGGGATGCGACCGGTCCGCGATGGCAGGCAGAGGCAAATCAGGCGACAGAATCGAACCGTCCTTCAGCGGCCGTCCGGCCCGCGACGATGATGAATTTTCGCTCGACGCCGACGACCGCGTCATCGGAAGCAGATCCGCGCGGCGCGGCGGCTCCAAGCCCCCGCCGCAGCGTGCCGCCCGCCAGCGGCGGCGTGAGCCGCGGGAGCGTGAAGGCGGCGGCCTTTTCGGCTTCCTGCGCGGCGTGGTCTACTGGTGCGTCGTGCTTTTCATCTGGGCCGGCATCGGCGTTGCCGGGCTTGTCCTCTATTACGGCTCACGCATGCCGAGCGCCAGCACGTGGGCGATCCCCGAGCGGCCGCCGAACGTCAAGATCACCGCCGTCGACGGCAGCGTCATTGCCAATCGCGGCGCCACCGGCGGCGAGGCGCTGTCGCTCGAAAACATGTCGCCCTATATTCCCGAAGCCGTCATCGCCATCGAAGATCGGCGCTTTTATTCGCATTTCGGCGTCGATCCGCTCGGCCTCGGCCGGGCGATCGTCACCAATTTCACGGCCGGCCACATGGTGCAGGGCGGCTCGACGCTGACCCAGCAGCTTGCCAAGAACCTCTTCCTCTCTCCCGAGAGAACGCTGGAACGCAAGGTGCAGGAGGTGCTGCTGGCGCTCTGGCTGGAGCAGAAATACACCAAGGACCAGATTCTTGCGATGTATCTCAACCGGGTGTTCTTCGGATCGAACGCCTATGGCGTCGAGGCGGCCTCACGCCGCTATTTCAACAAATCGGCGCGGGACGTGAACCTCGGCGAGGCCGCGGTGCTGGCCGGCCTGCTCAAGGCGCCGTCGCGGCTTTCGCCGGCCCGCGACGCGGAAGCGGCGAATGCGCGCGCCCAGCTCGTGCTCGCGGCGATGCGCGAGCAGGGTTTCATCACCGATTCCGAGGTCAAGACAGCGATGTCGCAGACCCCGGCTTCGGCCAAGAGCTACTGGTCGGGCGCCGGGCATTATGTCGCCGATATGGTCATGGACGAATTGCCGGGCCTGATCGGCGACGTCAAGGAAGACATCGTCGTCGATACGACGATCGACAAATCGCTGGAGAAGAAGGCCGAGCAGTCGCTGGTCGACGTGCTCGACAAGGAGGGAGGCAAGCTCGACGCCTCGCAGGCGGCCCTGGTCTCGATCGACGGCACCGGGGCGATCCGGGCACTCGTCGGCGGCAGAGACTATGCGACGAGCCAGTTCAACCGCGCCGTCAAGGCCAAGCGCCAGCCGGGATCTTCGTTCAAACCCTTCGTCTATACCGCGGCGCTGGAAAAAGGGCTGACGCCTTTTTCGGTGTTCAACGACGCGCCGATCCGCATCGGCGACTGGACGCCGGAGAATTACGAGAAGAAATACAATGGCGAAGTGACGCTCGCCACCGCGCTCGCCAAGTCGCTGAACACGGTGGCCGCGCAGCTGGTGATGTATGACGGGCCGGATCAGGTGATCAAACTCGCCCACCGGCTCGGGATCGAAAGCGAGCTGCAGCCGAACGCCTCGATTGCGCTCGGGACGTCCGAAGTGTCGCTGATGGAACTGACCGCCTCCTATGCCGCCTTCATGAACGGCGGCTACAAGGCGACGCCGCACGTCATCCGCCGGGTGACGACCGCCGAGGGCAAGGTTCTCTACGAAAATACCTACGACAGTCCGCCGCGCGTGCTTTCCGAGCAGATCGCCGCGCAGATGGACACGATGATGATGGGCGTCATCGAAAACGGCACCGGCAAGAGTGCCAAGATTCCCGGCTGGCAGGCGGCGGGCAAGACCGGCACGACGCAGAATTCGCGCGACGCGCTGTTCGTCGGCTTCACCAGCAACCTCACGACCGGCGTCTGGTTCGGCAATGACGACGGCAAGCCGATGAAGAAGGTGACCGGCGGCGGTCTTCCAGCCAAGGCCTGGAAGGAATTCATGATCGCCGCCCACAAGGGTCTTTCGCCGGCGCCGCTCTTTGGCAACGGCCAGCTGATCGACAATCCGAACAGCGGCCAGACGATGGCGCAGGCAGCGCCCGACGGCGGGCAGCCGGTCACGGCCGAAGTGCCGCCACCGACGACGATCGGCGGCATCATTTCCGGCGTGTTCGGCGGCGGCGAGAATGCCGAGCGTTATCCGCAGGCGCCTGTCCGGCAACAGCGGGCAGGCCCCGGCAACGGCCCTGTTCCGCCTGCAGACGTTGCCGAAGGCGGCGGTTCAGGCTACGACGGCATCGTGCCGCCCGGCGATGTCGGTGGGCCGCAGACGACCTTTTCGGTGCAGCCCCGACGCACGACCCTGCTCGACTTGATCATGGGTCAATGAGATTCCGTGCTGCATGCCCGGCGCAAGCCATATATCCTAGAAATCGCACGCTTTCGGGGGATTGGGCGACCGCTTTCCCGGCCGCTGCGAAAATTGAAGGCAACACATTCGTTTTGCTGGATTCCGGGCTATTTCCCGCCTTGCAGTCCAGAAAACCGCTCCTTATATACGCCGCATCACCGCAATCACGATTGCGTAATCTCAAGTAGACCCATCCCGTAAGGGGCTGTCAGGGAAATGCCTTCTGGGGGTTCCGACAGCTTGCTTCAAGGAGAGAATGACATGGCAAAAGTAATTGGTATCGACCTTGGAACGACGAATTCCTGCGTCGCAGTCATGGACGGCAAGGACGCAAAGGTCATCGAGAATGCGGAAGGTGCGCGCACGACCCCTTCCATGGTGGCCTTTTCCGATGATGGCGAGCGCCTCGTCGGCCAGCCGGCCAAGCGCCAGGCGGTCACCAACCCGACGAACACGCTCTTTGCGGTGAAGCGCCTGATCGGCCGCCGCTACGAAGATCCGACCGTCGAGAAGGACAAGCATCTCGTTCCCTTCACCATCGTCAAGGGCGACAATGGCGACGCCTGGGTCGAAGCCAATGGCAAGGGCTACTCGCCCGCACAGATTTCCGCGATGATCCTTCAGAAGATGAAGGAAACCGCCGAATCCTATCTCGGCGAAAAGGTCGAGAAGGCCGTCATCACCGTTCCCGCCTACTTCAACGACGCGCAGCGCCAGGCAACCAAGGATGCCGGCAGGATCGCCGGCCTTGAAGTGCTCCGCATCATCAACGAGCCGACCGCTGCCGCTCTCGCCTACGGCCTCGACAAGAAGGACGGCAAGACGATCGCCGTCTACGACCTTGGCGGCGGCACCTTCGATATTTCGATCCTCGAGATCGGCGACGGCGTCTTCGAAGTGAAGTCCACCAACGGCGATACCTTCCTCGGCGGTGAAGACTTCGACATGCGCCTCGTCGAATATCTCGTTGCCGAATTCAAGAAGGACAACGGCATCGACTTGAAGAACGACAAGCTTGCCCTGCAGCGCCTCAAGGAAGCCGCAGAAAAAGCCAAGATCGAACTGTCGTCCTCGCAGCAGACCGAAATCAACCTGCCGTTCATCACGGCTGACGCCTCCGGCCCGAAGCACCTGACGCTGAAGCTGACCCGCGCCAAGCTCGAGAGCCTGGTCGACGATCTCGTCCAGCGTACGATCGCGCCCTGCAAGGCAGCCCTCAAGGACGCCGGCGTCACCGCTGCCGAAATCGACGAAGTCGTTCTCGTCGGCGGCATGAGCCGCATGCCGAAGGTCCAGGAAGTCGTCAAGCAGCTGTTCGGCAAGGAGCCGCACAAGGGCGTCAACCCGGATGAAGTGGTTGCGCTCGGCGCCGCCATCCAGGCCGGCGTTCTGCAGGGCGACGTCAAGGACGTTCTGCTGCTCGACGTCACCCCGCTGTCGCTCGGCATCGAGACGCTCGGCGGTGTCTTCACCCGTCTGATCGAACGCAACACGACGATCCCGACGAAGAAGAGCCAGACCTTCTCGACCGCGGAAGACAACCAGCAGGCCGTCACCATCCGCGTGTCCCAGGGCGAGCGCGAAATGGCTGCCGACAACAAGCTGCTCGGCCAGTTCGACCTCGTCGGCCTGCCGCCGTCGCCGCGCGGCGTGCCGCAGATCGAAGTCACCTTCGACATCGACGCCAACGGCATCGTACAGGTTTCGGCCAAGGACAAGGGCACCGGCAAGGAACAGCAGATCCGCATCCAGGCTTCCGGCGGCCTCTCCGACGCCGACATCGAAAAGATGGTGAAGGATGCCGAATCCCACGCTGCCGAAGACAAGAAGCGCCGCGAGACCGTGGAAGCCAAGAACCAGGCCGAAAGCCTGATCCACTCCACGGAAAAGTCGCTGAAGGATTACGGCGACAAGGTCTCCGAAGCCGACCGCACCGCCATCTCGGATGCGATCGCCGCGCTGAAGTCCTCGACCGAGGCTACCGAAGCCGACGCCGAAGACATCAAGGCCAAAACCCAGACGCTCATGGAAGTTTCCATGAAGCTCGGCCAGGCGATCTATGAAGCACAGCAGGCCGAAGGCGGTGCTGCTGCCGATGCCTCCGCGGAAGGCGGCGACAATGTCGTCGACGCCGACTACGAGGAAATCAAGGACGACGACCGCAAGAAGTCCGCGTAATCCGCGGCGGCGTGGTTATGCTTCAACACCTGATCCGGCTGCTCACCATGGCAGCCGGAAATCCATTTCCGGGGTTTAATCCTTAATGGCAAAAGCGGACTTTTACGAAACTCTGGGTGTAGCCAAATCGGCGGACGAGAAAGAGCTGAAGAGCGCCTTCCGAAAGCTGGCGATGAAATATCACCCGGACAAGAACCCGGATGACAAGGAAGCCGAACGGAAGTTCAAAGAAATCAACGAAGCCTATGAAATGCTCAAGGACCCGCAGAAGCGGGCAGCCTATGATCGTTATGGCCACGCAGCCTTTGAGCACGGCGGCATGGGCGGCGGTGGCGGCGGCTTTGCCGGCGGCGGCTTCTCCGACATCTTCGAGGATATTTTCGGCGAGATGATGGGCGGCGGACGGGCGCGCCAGCGCTCTGCGGGAGGCCGCGAGCGCGGCGCCGATCTTCGCTACAATATGGAAATAACGCTGGAAGAGGCTTTCTCGGGCAAGACGGCGCAGATCCGCGTTCCCACTTCCATCACCTGCGACGTCTGTTCGGGTTCGGGCGCCAAGCCCGGCACGCAGCCGAAGAGCTGCGGCACCTGCCAGGGCACGGGCCGCGTGCGCGCGGCGCAGGGCTTCTTCTCGATCGAGCGGACCTGCCCGACCTGCCACGGCCGCGGCCAGATCATTCCCGATCCGTGTCCGAAGTGCCACGGCCAGGGCCGAGTGACGGAAGAGCGGTCGCTCTCCGTCAATATTCCCGCCGGCATCGAGGACGGCACGCGCATCCGCCTGCAGGGCGAGGGCGAAGCCGGGGCTCGCGGCGGACCGGCCGGCGATCTTTATATCTTCCTGTCGGTGAAGCCGCATGAATTCTACCAGCGCGACGGAGCCGATCTCTATTGCGCCGTGCCGATCTCGATGACGACGGCTGCTCTCGGCGGAACCTTCGACGTGGCGACGCTCGACGGCACCAAATCGCGGGTGAGCGTGCCTGAGGGCACCCAGGCCGGCAAACAGTTCCGTCTCAAGGGCAAGGGCATGCCGGTGCTGCGTTCGGCGCAGACGGGCGACCTTTATATCCAGATCCAGATCGAGACACCGCAAAAGCTCACCAAGCGCCAGCGCGAACTGCTGCAGGAATTCGAGCAGATTTCCTCCAAGGAGAACAATCCGGAGTCGACGGGTTTCTTTGCCCGGATGAAGGAATTCTTCGAAGGCTGAGCCGTCGGTCGATAGGCAATCGCGAAAGCCGGGGACGGAAACGTCTTCGGCTTTTTTGCGCCCGCAAATCCTGATTTGGGACATGGGCAGTTCATGCCAGGCGGTCTGTTCCAGATCTGCCGCGCAAACTGTTCCAGATCGACACGGCGCCCGATCGGAACAGGAACTTGCGTTAACGCAGCCCGATGATGCCGCTTGCAAGTTTTTAAAATGACTCCAATCTCTGCCGTCAGCGCACGACCCAGGAGCTCGGAATCGATGTCAGGGGGGTGATGCGCAGTTTCAGAGCGACAGAGCGTTTCCGGCGTGTCCCATTGGACGCAGGCGCTCTAACGGGGACCACGAAGCAAGAGTATCCATCATGGCGCCAGCCTTTTCCTCTCAGTCCGAAGATGTCGACGTTCTCGCCGGCGCCATCTACACATGGTGTGCCGAGCGCAACATCAAACTTCGCAGCCAGCAGGGCCTTTCCATCGCCAGTATCGCGATCGACCTCTACCACGCCGGCCACCAGACGCAGGACGAGCTGCTGACGGCGTTGCATGGGTGCGAGATTCACTGATTCACCAGCGCGTCGCGAAATGCGTCTGCCGCTGGGGACAGGCAGCCCCCGACATGGTTCGGAGGTCGTCCCTCTGAAGAAGTCTTGCTTCTCCCGAGGTCAGCTGACCGCTTCAGCGGGATCAGGCGGCGCTATCGACCGCTTCGCCGCTCATGAGTGTAAGGATGGTCTTGACCGCTTCCTTGCCTGCCGCCGAGTTCAGCTTGTCGTAGCTCAGCGCAAGGGCATAGGCATCAGGGCTGAGTTCGATACGGCCGCCGAATTCCGATATATCCGTCCCCTCGAAGAGGGCGGAGATCTCGACACCGAGAAAAACCGCGATCTGATGCAGCTTGCTGGCTGAAACGCGGTTCGTTCCCTTTTCATATTTCTGGATCTGCTGGAAAGTCAGTCCGAGTGCTTCACCGAGCTCGAGCTGGGAAACACGACGAATGGCGCGAAGCTGTCTGATGTTGCGACCAACAATGATATCGACCGGATCTGCCACTTCACCACTCTCTTATACATGAACCTTTTGTTCACCATATCGTTTTCCCGGCATAACGCAACCCGACAGTTGCAAAATTCAACCGACTTTTTCTGGGCATTACGTTACGTCAGCCGCCACCGAGGAATGTCGCAGAAGCCTTGCCACGCAGGCGATCCGAGAACGCCGACGATGACTGTGGCCGGCTGACGCCCAATCTCGGACGCCTCTGATGCGGTTGTATTTTTGCGGATTTTGGGAAAAACAGTACCAAAAAGTTCCGGAATCTTTCGTGTTTGCGATGTTTCCTGTGAAGCACGCCCGATCCGCGGCGCGAAGCGACGCGCTTGCCATCCGCGCTGCTTCGGCTTAGCTGTCACGCTTCACGAACCCGGATACGCAATGCCGCATAAGGTCTCTCTTTCGCGTCTGAAGCTGACAGACTTCCGCAATTATACGGCCGCGAGCCTCAGTCTCGACGGTCGGCATGCCGTGCTGACCGGAGACAATGGCGCCGGCAAGACCAATGTCATGGAGGCGGTCTCGCTGCTTTCGCCCGGCCGCGGCCTGCGCCGAGCCGCCTATGGCGATATTACCCGCGTCGGGGCGGCCGGTGGCTTTTCGATCTTCGCGGCGCTTGACGGCATGGAGGGCGAAGTCGAGATCGGAACCGGCATAGAAGCGGGCGAGGAGACCACAGCCCGCCGGCTTCGCATCAACGGCACCCCGGCAAAAACCGCCGACGATTTGACCGATCACCTGCGTCTTCTCTGGCTGACACCGGCGATGGACGGGCTCTTTACCGGCGCCTCCTCCGACCGCCGACGCTTTCTCGACCGGCTGGTGCTGTCGATCGACCCTGCCCACGGCCGTCGCGCCAGCGATTTCGAGCGCGCCATGCGCAGCCGCAACAAGCTGCTGGACGAAGGCCGTTTCGACCCTTCCTGGCTTGCGGGTATCGAAGAACAGATGGCAAGCCTCGGCATCGCCATGGCGCTCGCCCGGCAGGAGATGCTCGGCCTCTTGACCCGGCTGACCGAGGAAACACTGGAGAGTTCGCCTTTCCCATCGGCCTCGCTGCAGCTCTCGGGCTTCATGGACGGCCAGTTCTCGCGTCCATCGGTCGACCTCGAGGACGACTACGCGGCGATGCTCGCCGAGAGCCGCTACCGCGATGCCGGCGCGGGGCGCACGCTGGAGGGACCGCACCGGACCGACCTCATCGTCCACCACCGCGAAAAGGCGATGGAGGCGGAGCGGTGTTCCACCGGCGAGCAGAAAGCGCTGCTTGTCGGCCTGGTGCTTGCCCATGCGCGGCTGGTCGGCAATCTCACCGGTCATGCGCCGATCCTGCTGCTCGACGAGATCGCCGCGCATCTCGACGAGAACAGGCGCGCCGCGCTGTTCGACCTCATCGATGGATTGGGCGGCCAGGCCTTCATGACCGGAACGGATCGGGGAATGTTCTCGGCCCTCGGCGACAGGGCGCAGTTCTTTACGGTTGCGGACGGAAGGGTGTTCGGATGAGGGAGACCGCTTTTCCCGATGTCGCTTTTCCCGATGTCGGCGGCCATGCTACGATCGCCGCCATGGAACCTCTCAGCCCCGATGAAATCGCCCGGTATCAACGCCATATCCTGCTCCCCGAGATCGGCGGCGCAGGCCAGCAGAAACTCAAAGCCGCCCGCGTGCTGGTGATCGGCGCCGGCGGGCTCGGTGCGCCGATTCTGCAATATCTCGCCGCCGCCGGTATCGGCACGCTCGGCATCGTCGACGACGACCGGGTGTCGCTGTCCAATCTGCAACGCCAAGTGATCCATGATTCCGGCACGATCGGCGAGCTGAAAACCGAAAGCGCCGCCTTGGCCATTGCCAGGCTCAACCCGCATGTGCGGCTCATCCGCTTCGAGGAACGCTTTTCTCGCGAGACTGCCCGACGTCAATTATCCGGCTTCGATCTCCTGATCGACGGCTCCGACAATTTCGATACGCGTTATGCCGCGGCCGATGTGGCGGAGGAAGCAGGTATCCCGCTCGTCACCGGTGCCGTCGGTCGTTTCGACGGTTCGCTGACGGTGCTAAAACCTTATGAGACGGCCGAGGACGGAGCGCCCAACCCAGGTTACCGCGACCTGTTTCCCGAGGCGCCTCCGGCGGGCCTGATCCCCAGCTGCGCCGAAGCCGGTATCATCGGCGCGCTCACCGGCGTCATCGGCACGATGATGGCGATGGAGGCGATCAAGCTCATCACCGGCGCCGGCGAGCCGCTGATCGGGCGGCTGCTGCTTTACGACGCACTCTTGGCCCGGTTCGAAACCGTGCGCTATAAGCGCCGCCGCGCAAGGCAGGCCGCCGGATGAGGATTATCCGCCTCGACCCGAGTTTCACGCGCTGGGACGAGTTGCTCGCCCTCATCCTGACCGCCTTCGCTTCGATGAACGGCAGGATCGATCCGCCGTCGTCGGCGCTCAGCCTAACGGCGGAGACGCTGGCCGCGAAGGCTGAGGCCGAGATCGGTTACATTGTCATTGGCGATGGAAAGCTGATTGGCTGCCTGTTCCTGCGGCCGGAGGCCGATTGTCTCTACGTCGGCAAGCTCGCCGTTCTGCCGGAAGCGCAAGGCAAGGGCCTCGGCAGGCGTTTGCTGGCAGTTGCCGAGGAGACGGCTGCAGAATTCGGCCTTGCCGCCTTGCGGCTGGAGACACGCATCGAGCTTACCGACAATCACGCCGTCTTTGCCGCCTGGGGATTTTCCAGAACCGCCGAGAAGGCGCATCCCGGTTTTGCCAGAACGACCTTCATCGAGATGCGGAAGAGCCTTACACGCTGACGCGCATCAGCGGCCAGGCAGCACCCGATTCGGCGGCCTGTGGCCGTCGATGAAGGTGCGGATATTGATGATGACCTTGTCGCCCATGTCGATGCGGCCTTCGATCGTCGCCGAGCTCATATGCGGCAGCAGCACGACCTTGCCCTCATTGGCGAGCTTGACGAGCTTCGGATTGACGGCAGGCTCGTTCTCGAAGACGTCGAGGCCGGCGCCGGCGATCTTGCCCTCCCTCAGGCACTTGATCAGCTGGGTTTCATCGACCACGTCGCCGCGCGCCGTATTGACGAGATAGGCCGTCGGCTGCAGCAGCGCCAGGCGGCGCGCCGAAATCAGGTGAAAGGTTGCCGGTGTCGAGGGGCAGTTGATCGAGACGATGTCGACGCGGGCCAGCATCTGGTCAAGGCTTTCCCAATAGGTTGCCTCCAACTCGTCCTCGACGGCCGGATTGACGCGCTTGCGGTTGTGGTAGTGAATCGAAAGGCCAAAAGCCTTGGCGCGGCGGGCCACCGCCGTGCCGATTCGCCCCATGCCGACGATGCCGATGCGCTTGCCGTGAATTCGCCGGCCGAGCATCCAGGTGGGAGACCAGCCGGCCCACTCGCCCGGCTTGTCGGTCAGGATCCGCGCCCCTTCGCCGAGCCGCCTCGGAACCGCGAGAATCAACGCCATGGTCATATCGGCAGTGTCCTCGGTGAGGACGTTCGGCGTGTTGGTGACGGTGATGCCCTTGCGCGCCGCCGCCTCGACGTCGATGTGGTCGGTGCCGTTGGAGAAGCTGGCAATCAGCTTCATCTGCGGTCCCGCCTCATCGATCAGCGCCGCGTCGATGCGATCGGTAACCGTCGGCACCAGCACGTCGGCGGTCCGCACAGCGGCGACAAGTTCGGGAACGGAGCGCGGCGCGTCGTCGATGTTCAGCTCGGCATCGAAGAGCTCCCGCATTCGGGTTTCGACGGCATCCGGCAGTTTGCGGGTGATATAGACCTTCGGTTTTTTCTTCGCTGTCATGGCTGCCTGCGATGCCTTGTTCAGAGGTCTTTAACCAAGAGGGGTGATAATTTTCCCGTTCCGGGCAATTTCTACCAGACCCGCACGCGAAGACAAACAAAACTCGTGGTGCAGCCGGGGAATGTCAAAGCCCGGACCGCGTGCAGGCCGGACTTGCCCGCGAATTCGAGCAAACGGAAGCCTCCATGCGCAGCAAAGTCCTGAAGTCCTGCCTCGCCCTCGCGATCGCTCTGGCCGCATCCATGGGAACCTTAGAATTTGCTCATGCGCAAGCGGCCAAGGGGCCGAGCGGCCTGCCATTGCCGCGCTTCGTCACATTGAAATCGAAGCGCGTCAACCTGCGCATCGGCCCCGGAACGGATTTCGCCGTATCGTGGATGTATCTGAAATCCGGCCTGCCGGTGGAAATCATCCAGGAATACGACAACTGGCGCCGCATCCGCGATGCCGACGGCACTGAAGGCTGGGTCAATCAGTCGCTGCTATCAGGCCAGCGCGCGGCGATCGCGGCACCCTGGATGAAGACGAAGGGCAAGGGCGTCTATGTCAATCTGCGCCGCGAGGCGCAGCCCTCCGCCTCAATCGTCGCCAAGCTCGAACCCGGCGTGATGCTGACGATCGGCGAATGCAACGGCGATTGGTGCCACGCAGAAACCGACGGCGCCGCGGGCTGGGTGGCGCAGTCGGAAATCTGGGGCGCCTATCCCGGCGAAGCCTTCAAATAAGCCCCGCCTGTTTGGCGGCCTCGGAAAGCGAGGTCATCGGGCGTGGGCCGATCTGCTGAATGACAATGCCGGCGGCGAGACAACCGAGCTTGCCGCAATCCTCCAGGGACCGTCCCTGCGTGTAGCCATAGAGGAAGCCGGAGGCAAACAGGTCACCGGCGCCCGTTGTATCCACAACTTCGCGGATCCTGATTGCATCGACGTAATAACGCTCCCGGCCCTTCAGGATGACGGCGCCGTTCTCGCTCATCGTCACGGCGGCGATCTTGCAGTCCGCGGCGATCCTGTTCAGCGCCTCTTCGAAATCGTCGGTCTGGTAAAGCGACAGTGCCTCCTGGCGATTGGCAAAGACGATATCGACCTTGCCGGAGCGCATCAGATCGAGGAACTCGCCGCGGTACCGGTCGACGCAGAAACTGTCGGACAACGTCATCGACATTTCCCGGCCGTGTTGATGGGCGATGCGGGCGCAATCGAGAATCGCCTCCTTGGCGCGCGGCGGATCCCAGAGATAACCTTCGAAATAGGTGACCTTGGCATCGGCAACGACATCGGCCTCGACATCCTCGGGACCGAGTTCGACGCAGGCGCCGAGATAGGTATTCATCGAACGCTCGCCATCCTCGGTGACGAAGATCATCGAACGCGCCGTCGGCGGGAAGGTGCCCTTCGGCTTCGTCTGATAGTGGACGCCCTGGGCGCGAATATCGTGGGTGAAGATGTCTCCGAGCTGATCTGCGGCGACATTGCCGAAATAGGCTGCCTTGCCGCCGAGGTTGGCAACGCCCGCCGCCGTGTTGCCGGCGCTGCCGCCGGAGGCTTCCAGTGCCGGTCCCATGCGCGAATACAACAGTTCGGCACGTTCGGCGTCGATGAGGTTCATCGCCGCCTTGGTGATCTGGTTGTCAATGAGGAACTGATCGTTGCAACGGGCGATGATATCCACGATTGCGTTGCCGACCGTCAGAACATCGAATCTTGTCATGAAATGGGGGGTCCCGGATTTGTGATAGCCGGGGTTCGGTCTTAGCGAAATTTCCGCGGTTTGGAAGGACAAATGGTGAATAGCGCAGCTATTTCTTCGCAAAAGTGCCGCTTATTCGTCATGCCGCTGTCATCTTCGAAATCTACAAGTACTCGCAGGAAGACCGGCATGAGCAGCTTTCAGTTGCAGCCGGGCGCCCGAGGGATGATCCCTTCGATCTTACCGGCGCGATGCTGACCACGGATGAACTGGCAGCTTCGTGATCCCTCCGGCAAGGCCGGAGCGGAAAAGCGGGCTGTGCCCGCTTTTTTTGCTTTGCGGAGAGCTCAGCGGCCGGAGCGGGCGGCGCTTGCCCTTTGCTGGTCGAGCGCCGTTCGGACGCACAGGACGCTCTCACTCTTCAAATCTACGCATTGGACTTACCGAAAATCGATTCCGATTTTCGGGTCGATGCTGTAGAGGTCGGATACTCCCCTCCCCGCAGAGCATCCCGCCTCATGTCAGCCATCATTCTCGACGTCCTTCCCATCTTCATCCTGATCCTCATCGGCTGGGTGATCGTTCGCAGCGGTCTGATGACCTCGAATGTCGGCGACGCGCTCAGCGAATTCGTCTTCAAGATCGCCGTGCCGCTTCTGCTCTTCCGCACCATCGCCGAAGCGGATTTCCACGGCGCCTCGCCTTTCCGGCTCTGGATCGTCTATTTCTCCGGTGTCGCCATCACCTGGACGGCCGGGCATATCGCCGCAACGCGGCTTTTCGGCCGCGATGAACGGATCGGCGTTCTCGCTGGGGTTTCCTCAGCCTTCGCCAACAACGTCTTCATCGGGCTGCCGCTCGTTCAGCGGACCATCGGCGACGAAGGGCTGGTGGCGTTGTCGATCCTGCTTGCCGTGCATCTGCCTGTCATGATGGTCGCCGGCACAGTGCTGATGGAGCATGCGGAGCGCAAGATCGCCGGCAAAAGCGACCGCAGCATGGTGTTCGTGCTTCGCCAGATCGTCATCAATCTCATACGCAATCCGCTGGTGATCGGGCTTGCAGCCGGCATGGCCATGCATCTTTCCGGCCTTACCATGACGGCGACGCTGGCGACGGTCGTCAATCAGATCGCCGGCATTGCCGGTCCGGCGGCGCTGATCTCGCTCGGGATGGCGCTGGAGAGATACGGCGTCTCCGGCAATTTCGGCATTGCCAGCGTCACCTCGAGCTTAAAGCTGCTGCTGCTGCCCGGTTGCGTCTGGGCGGCGAGCCATCTCCTCGGCCTCAGCCCTGCATGGACGGCAGCGATCGTGCTGACCTCGTCGGTGCCGACAGGCGTCAACGCCTGGCTGATCGCCAACCGGTTTGGCGTCGGTCACAGCCTCGCCGCCTCGACGATCACGGTGACAACGGCGCTCGGCGCCATCACGGTCTCGCTCTGGGCTTATTTCCTGGGGGCCTGAGCGGGTCTCGGCATAATAAGAAAAGCCCGGCTTGCGAGCCGGGCTTTTCCATGAATGCGATCATCCTGCCGTTCACTGCGTGGCTGTTTTCGGATCCGGCAGCGGCACCGGCGAATCAGCCAGCGTGTGCAGGTAGAGGATGACGTTGGCGCGGTCCTGATCCTTCGGCAGACCGGCAAAGCCCATCGCGGTGCCGGGAACGTCCTTCTTCGGCGCCAGCAGGAACTTGTTGAGATTCTCAAAAGTCCACTTCTCGCTGCTGCCCTTGGAGAAATCCTTCATCGCAGAGGAATAGGCGAAGCCTTCATGCGAGGCGATCGGGCGATCTACGACACCAAAGAGGTTCGGACCGACCTTGTTCGGTCCGCCTTTGGTGCCGTCATGACAGGCCTGACACTTCTTGAAGACCGCTTCACCGGCCTTGGCATCTGCAGAAGCGAGCAACTGCGCGATCGGAACGGCAGCGGCCGGCGCAGCTTCGCCACCGGCGGCCGGCGCCTCTTCCGCAACGATCGCGAAACCTTCCTTCTCCGGCGCTTCGGAATGGAAGATCCCCTCGGACGCGATGGAGACCGACATCAGAACGAAAATCGTTCCGAGCAGCGCCCCCACGGCCGTATTGACGTATGAATTCATCTGCAATGCTCCCCTTGCAGCCGGCAGACCAGAACCGGACCATCTTGAAATCGCGCGGAACCTATGTCTTTTGACTGTTCGTTGCAACTGTCTAAATGGTCTTATGCGTGAGACTTTTTGACACTTTTCAGCCCGGAATAGAAGGCCCGAACAATGCGTGATTCAAATTTCGACGACGTGCTCGTATTGATCCCGGCACGGATGGCTTCAACTAGGCTTCCGGGCAAGCCGCTCGCCGATATTTGCGGACTGCCGATGATCGTGCAGGTGGCGATGCGCGCAAAAGAAGCCGAAATCGGCCGGGTCGTCGTCGCCGTCGACGACCCGCAGGTGTTCGATACCGTGGCTGCCGCCGGCTTCGAAGTCGTCATGACCAGCAAGGATCATCAATCCGGCTCGGACCGTATCTTCGAAGCGCTGAAGAAGGTGGATCCGGACGGCAAGGCGAAGTTCATCGTCAACGTCCAGGGCGACCTGCCGACGATCGAGCCTGAAACGGTGCGGGCGGCCTTGCGACCCCTCGAGAACGAAGCAGTCGATATCGGCACGCTGACCATCGAAATCGATAATGAGGAGGACAAGACCGCGCCGCACATCGTCAAGGTCATCGGTTCGCCGATTTCCGACACCCGCCTGCGCAGCCTCTACTTCACTCGCGCGACGGCCCCTTACGGCAAGGGGCCGCTCTACCATCATATCGGCCTCTATGCCTATCGGCGCGCTGCGCTCGAGCGGTTCGTCTCGCTCGGCCCGTCGACGCTTGAAAAGCGCGAATCGCTGGAGCAGCTGCGGGCACTGGAGGCCGGCATGCGCATCGATGCCGAGATCGTTGACACGGTTCCGCTCGGTGTCGATACTCCGGCCGACCTCGAAAAAGCGCGGCGAATCCTCTCTGCACGGCAGAACTGACGGGACTATCATGAACATCAAGACCAACAGGATCGCCTTCCAAGGCGAATTCGGCGCCAATTCCGACATGGCCTGCCGCGACATGTTTCCGACTATGGAGCCGCTGCCCTGCCAGACTTTCGAGGATGCCTTCACGGCGGTCGACAATGGCGACGCCGATATCGCAATGATCCCGATCGAGAACACCATTGCCGGGCGCGTCGCCGATATCCATCATCTGCTGCCGGAATCGCGGCTGCATATCATCGGCGAATATTTCATGCCGATCCGCTTTCAGCTGATGGTGCTGCCCGGGGTCACCAAGGATGAGATCCGCACGGTCCACAGCCATATCCACGCACTTGGACAGTGCCGCAAGATCGTGCGCGCTCACGGCTGGAAGCCTGTCATCGCCGGCGATACGGCCGGGGCGGCAAAACTCGTGAAGGAAACCGGCGACCGCTCGATGGCGGCACTTGCTCCGCGCCTTGCCGCCGATCTCTACGGGCTGGAGATCGTCGCCGAGAATGTCGAGGATACTGAAAACAACGTCACCCGTTTCGTGATCCTGTCCCGCGACGAGGAATGGGCGCAACGCAGTTCGGCTGAGGAGAAGGTCGTCACCACCTTCGTCTTCAACGTTCGCAACATTCCGGCTGCGCTTTACAAGGCGCTCGGCGGGTTTGCGACGAACAATATCAACATGACGAAGCTCGAAAGCTATCAGCTCGGCGGAAAATTCGTGGCGACGCAATTCTACGCCGATATCGAGGGCCATCCGAACGATCCGAACGTTCGCCGAGCATTGGAGGAGCTGCGTTTCTTCTCCGAGAAGGTGCGCATCCTCGGCGTCTACAAGGGGCATGTGATGCGAGGCCTGCTTTAACAGACTTCGCGCTCTCTTATTATTTATCCGGCTCGCAGACGCGCAGCCGGTGCCCGTCCGGGTCGAGCACCACGAAGGTCGGGCCGAAATCGAGCTCGGTCAGTTCCTGGGCAATCGGCAGGCCGCGCTGACGCCAGTCATCATATTGCCTGGCGACGGCATTTTCTCCCGCGAGCATGAAGGCCACTTCGCCTCGATTGCCGATGGCGGAGGGCTGCGGCTCGACCTTGCTGCGCCGCCAGAGACCAAGGGTGAAGCCGCCATCGAGCGGGAAGGCGACGAAATTCGGCGCTTCCACGGCCGGTTCCCGGTTCAGGAGGTTCCGATAGAAGCTGGCGCTCTCGGCCGGATCCTTGACATAAAGGATTATCAGATTGGGGCTGATCATTGCGGTTCTCCCGTTGCTGTAAGTTGGGGCCTGCGAGATCTCCTGCTGCCAGTTTATGGCAGCAGAAAACAGAAGGCGCTGCGAAAGCAACGCCAGCTCTCGTCAAGTGAATGAGCTGGACAATCAGATTTTAGAGCGGGAACCGATCATGGAGGCGCGGGTTGCGCCCATCAATGAAACCGAGGTCGCACTTGCAGGAATCCGGTATGGCTTCGATATCGAGTTTTGAGCGGCTCGGCTCGGAGATCCGGAAAAAGCTCATAGCCAGGCGCAGCAGGCCGGAGCCTGCCGACTGCCGGACGTCGGCGAAAGTTTCGGCTGAAATGATATCGGCAAAACTGTCGGTGGCGAAGCGATCGCCGGCCTGTTGAATGATTGGAGGCGTTACCATGATCAGTGCTCCTTTCTGGTGAATTGAGACTGATAATAACTCTCCCTGCTGACAGTTTATGGCAGCAGCGTTCAGGTCTCCAGCGGCACGTCCTGCGTCTCGCGCCATTCCTTTAGGAGCGCTGTGCGGCGGCGGGGATAACGCATCTCATGAACCGCCATATCGATGATGCGATCGGTGCGGAAATGGCGGAAATCCTGGCGCAGTTCGCACCAGGCCATGATGATGCGCACATGCTCGAAATAACCGAGCGCGAAGGGCCAGACACGGCGGCGGGAGATCCGGCCCTGCTCGTCGCCGTAATGCAGTTCGACCACGCGCTCCAGACGGATCGCCTTGCGGATAGCCGAAACATCAGCCCTGTCCTCGTCCTGGCGCTTGCGGCCAACGAAGAGTGTCGCCGAATCGACCGTTTCACGCATGTCGGCCGGCAGCACGGCGACGATCTTGGCGAGCGCATCGGCGCCGGCGCCGGCAAGGCGCGGCTCGGCGGCGCGGGCCACCCAGCGCGAGCCGAGCACCAAGGCTTCCAGCTCTTCTTCGGAAAACATCATCGGCGGCAGCATGAAGCCGGGCTTCAGCACATAACCGATGCCCGCCTCGCCTTCGATCATTGCGCCCTGGGCCTGCAGGCTGGCAATATCGCGATAGAGCGTGCGCAGGCTGACGCCGGTTTCCTGGGCAAGAACAGTTCCGGTCACCGGCCGCCGATAACGCCGAAGCGTCTGGAGCAGCGTCAGCAGCCGTTCCGAGCGGGCGACCGGCATGGCGCTACCGCTTCCACTCCGCCCAGTCGCGCATCAGGCGGTGGGCGATCGCCCCTTTCGGTGGAGAGGCCTTGCCGGTCGCACTCGGGCGTTCCAGCATCTCGATTGTTTCCTCGCGGGTGAACCAGCGGCAATCCTCGAGTTCCGTCTCGTCGCGCGTAATTTCGGTGGATTTGGCCTCGGCGTAACAGCCGATCATCAGGGAATGCGGCATCGGCCAGGGCTGCGAGGCGTGATAGCGGATGCGGCCGGTGCGGATGCCGGATTCCTCCAGCGTTTCCCGGCGCACGGCGTTCTCGATAGTCTCGCCGGGTTCGACGAAGCCGGCAAGGCAGGAATACATGCCGGGCGCAAAATGCGGGCTGCGCCCGAGCAGGCAGAGATCGCGCGTCTCGTCGATCGTCAGCATGATGACGACGGGGTCGGTACGAGGGAAGATCATGTGTTCGCAGGCGGCGCAGACGCGCTTGTAGCCGCCGATATGAATCTCCATCGCCGCGCCGCAGCGGCCGCAGAATCGGTTGTCGCCATTCCAGCGGATGAGGCTTGCGGCCTGGGCGAATTCGCCGAGCAGGACTTCGTCGATCAGCATCTCGCGGAACAGCGTGCGGCCGTCGGCGGGCTTGTATTGGCTGGTGAGATCGTCGACGTCGATGCCGACGGGAACGGCAAGGCGCGGCTCGCCTGATTTGCGGTAGCCGAGCAGCACCGTCTCGTCCCAATTCGGCTGCAATTCCTGCAGTTCGTAACGGGCAAACAGCGGATCGAGCACCTGGCCGTCATGTTTCAGCACCAGCTTGTCTCGGGCGAAGGCGAAGATATGAGTGCCGTCCTTGGCCAGGGCCCTTTCGACGGAATGTTCGTCGCGGTGTTCGGAATCGCGATTGAGGTCGTTGGCGGCAAAGGCAGTGAGATTGCTGGGTTCCGGATGGGGCACATCCGAATCGAAAAGCGAATGGTTCATGATGAAAGGGCTTCCCGCAGCTTTGCTGTGAATTCGTCTCTCCTTGCGTCCTCGTAAGGCTCCGCGCGCCCGAAACCCCAGACGGGACCCGGCCAGTTGGCGTCGCCTTCGAAGCGGGCAATGACATGAACATGAAGCTGGCGGACGATATTGCCAAGAGCCCCGATATTGATTTTTGCAGCACCGGTAATGTTCTTCAAGGCCTTGGCGACGAGCTCGGTCTCGAAGGCGAGCAGCACCTGATCGAGCGGCGTCAACTCGAAGATTTCGGTAATACCAGCCCGGCGCGGAACCAGAATGAGCCAGGGCCAGCGGGCATCTCTCGACAATCTGAGATCACAGAGACCGGTGATCATGATGCTGACGCTGTCGTTTTCCAGCCGGGGGTCGAGCACAAAACCGTCCAAAGGGCATTCCTCCTGTCTTTTCCTACGACTAGCAGTTTTTTTGGATGTTGGCTTGCTTTTGATGACGATATTGCCGATATGTGCATCCGGGAGGTTGGTGGTGGACGAGCCACTCGCCAACCGGGTCAGGTCCGGAAGGAAGCAGCCCTAACGAGCCCGGCACGGGTCATCGTGCCAGCCTCCCACCTTCTCTCCACGAAATGCCCGACGATCCCGGGCGACAAGCAGGGCGATGAGCGACACCGAGCGACAATCAAAAGATGCCGCCTCGACGGGCACCGGATACCGGGTGCTGGCTCGCAAATACCGCCCCAAGGATTTCACGGACCTGATGGTCGGCCAGGAGCCGATGGTCCGCACGCTCACCAACGCCTTCGAGACCGGCCGCATCGCGCAGGCCTATATGCTGACCGGCGTGCGCGGCGTCGGCAAGACGACGACGGCGCGCATCCTGGCGCGGGCGTTGAATTACAAGACGGCAGAAATCGACAAGCCGACGATCGACCTGCGTGTGCCCGGCGAACATTGCCAGGCGATCATGGAAGGCCGGCATGTCGATGTGATCGAAATGGATGCCGCTTCGCATACGGGTATCGACGATATAAGAGAGATCATCGAGCAGGTGCGCTACCGGCCGGTTTCGGCGCGCTACAAGGTCTATATCATCGACGAAGTGCACATGCTGTCGACCCAGGCCTTCAACGGTCTATTGAAGACCTTGGAAGAGCCGCCGGAGCATGTGAAGTTCATCTTCGCCACCACCGAAATCCGCAAGGTGCCGATCACCGTGCTGTCGCGCTGCCAGCGCTTCGACCTGCGCCGCATCAGCGCGTCGGATCTCGTCGGGCTGTTCACGACAATCGCGGCCAAGGAGGGCATCGAGGCGGAAGGCGACGCGCTGGCGATGATCGCGCGCGCCGCCGAAGGCTCCGCCCGCGACGGCCTGTCGCTGCTCGATCAGGCGATCGCCCATGGCGCGGGCGCCGTGCAGGCGGAAGCCGTGCGCGGTATGCTCGGCCTTGCCGACCGCGCCCGGATCGTCGATCTCTTTCAGCATATCGTAAAAGGCGACGTGGCCGGTGCACTCGGCGAGTTCCAGAGACAGTATGAGGCCGGCGCCAATCCGGTGGTCGTGCTCACCGATCTTGCCGATTTCACTCATTTGGTGACGCGACTGAAATATGTGCCGGATGCGGCGAACGACCCTTCTCTGAGTGAGATCGAGCGCACCAAGGCGGCGGAATTCGCTAGGGGTGTTGCGGTGACGACGCTGTCGCGCATCTGGCAGATGCTGCTGAAGGGCATTCCCGAAACGGAAGGCTCGTCGCGCACGGCGGGTGCAGCCGAAATGGTGCTGATCCGACTCGCGCACGCGGCCCATCTGCCGGCGCCCGAGGATGCGGCGCGGCGGCTTGCGGAGTTTGCCGGCGACAATGCCGACTCGCGCCCCTCCTCCCCGCCTTCCGGCGGAGGCGGCGGCACGCGGGTTCCCTATCAAAGCAGTGTCGCGGCACGCGCGCCTGATATCGCGCCGAGCAAGCTGCAGCCTTCGGCGCCGGTGGCAATGCTGCGCGCCGTGCCGAGCAGCCAGCCCGAGACCATGCCTGTCGGGCGGATAGAGGCGAAACCGGCGGAAGCGCCGAAGCCGCTCGTCAAGGTCAATTCGGTCAGCGATATCGTCAATCTCGCCACCGAGAAGCGCGACGCGAAGCTGAAGGCGATGGTGCGCAATTTCGTGCGCCCGGTGCGGATCGAGCCCGGCCGGCTTGACGTCAGCCTGACGGAAGGCGCGCCGACGACGCTGCTCAACGAGCTTGCCGTCAAGCTGAAGGAATGGACCGGCATCCACTGGATCGTTAGCCTCAGCCGCGACGAAGGCCAGCCGACGCTGGTGGAAGCAGAGGCCAGGACCCGGGAACAGCATGTCATCGATGCCCGCCAGGACCCTGACGTGGCGGCGATCCTGGCGCATTTTCCCGGCGCAAAAATCATCGACGTGCGCGTGCGGGCGCCCGAACCGGAAGAGGAAGGCGAGGCCAAGCCGCCGGCTGCCGCCGAATCCGAAGAAGGCGACATTCTGCCCGGCGACGACATAGAATTCTAAGGTTTCAAGAAGGAGTGAGACGATGCGCGACATCATGGGCATGATGGGCAAAGTCAAGGAAATGCAGGCCAAGATGGAGCAGATGCAGGCGGAGATCGCCGAGCTCACGGCCGAAGGCAACGCCGGCGGCGGCCTCGTCACCGTCGTCATTTCGGGCAAGGGCGACCTGAAGAGCCTGAAGATCGACCCGTCGCTGTTCAAAGAGGACGATGTCGAGATCCTCGAGGATCTAGTCGTTGCCGCCCACAAGGACGCCAAGGACAAGGCCGAGGCGCTCGCCGCCGAAAAGACCAAGGCGCTGACCGCCGGCCTGCCGATCCCGCCCGGCTTCAAGCTGCCGTTTTGATAGCAGGCAATTCGGTCTTAGCCTTTCCGCTTTCTTCGAATTGCGGAAATATTCCAAAGCGTGTCGCATCAAATTTGATTCATGCGATGCGCTTTATTTGTTTTGATGCCCGTCGTTAGGGCGGGCTTCTGCGTACTTTCAGGTGACGTGAAACTAACTATTTGTTTTCAAGTAATTCCCTACAGAAAATGACGCCATAGTTTTGCTGGAATTGCTCTCATATTCAGCAAGTAATTTCACAGGTCTCATAGGATTTTTCATGAAGATCTCCGAGGTTTTTCGCCTTTGCCTCGCCGCTATTCTGGTCGCGCCAACAATTGTCAATGCAGGCCAGTGCGACCGCAGCAAGCGCGTTTACGTCTTTGATCAGCCTAATCCGGGCGATCCAGGCGACGACACCAAAATCATTTATAAGGTTCGCGCAGGAGAACACCCATTCTATGCGGAACTGATAAGATTTGAAGCTTGGCGAAAATCAAAACGGGTGTGGTCTATCGACGGCGTTGTGACATGCAGCGATGTTATCCCAATGTGCGATTTAGACTTGCCATCTTCACAGAAAAATAGCGATAAATCCGTGTCCTACGAATGTTTTAAGGAAATCAATGATCCGGCAGCGCCTAATGGATCAACTGTACCGTTCCTGATCCCAGTCACTGAAATTTTTTCCGGCGATCGAACACTGTACATTGCCTTCGGCAATTTGACCGCTTTCTCCATGGCTTGCAGCAAGCATATGGGTGTCCACATTGACCGGAAGGAGCTGCTGACCGAGGATGAACGGAAAAACGGTTTCATGTTGCCTCCTTTCGTTCGGCTAGATTCATGTCAGGAGTAGATCGCCGTCTACCCGGTGACGATCCGGTCGTCATTGTCGCTGTCCAGCGCCCTTATATTTCAGTCTCCAGCATCGCCCTCAGCTTATAGTGAATAGGAGCGGCGAGATATTGCGCCCGGTCCGGCTCTGAAAGCCGCCGGCCGAAGGTTCTCATCAGTTCCGGCATCGTAACTTTCTCTCCGACAAAAGGCCGATGCTCCACTGGCATTCCGGCCTCGGCCGCGCCGCCTCTGACGACGCGGCAGTAAATGCCGGGGCGGGCGGCCACCGTATAGCGCTTGACGAATTTCGGGTCGTTCATCCTGGCGGCGAAAGTGGCGCAGGGAATGCGGCACGATGTGACTTCGAGGATGAGATCGCCTGATATGAACCGGTCGCCGACTGAGACGTCGCGATTGTCGAGGCTTGAGATTACCATGTTTTCACCGAAGGTGCCGGGCTCGTAAGGCTGGCCGAGTTCGCCGGCCCACCAGTCGAGCGTCAGCGATCCCTCGACATAAACCGCCTGATCGACGCCGCCATGGTGTTTGCGGTTGCAGATGGCATCGCCGACCAGCCCTTCAGCGTCGATCATCACCGCGCCATTGACGGACCGCTTGAAGATGCCGGTCTTATAGCTCTTGCCAGCCAGCCTTTCCGGATTGCCGATACAAAGCGCCAGGATTTTCATGGGGCACCCGATCCTTCCGCGATTCCGTTTTCGTTCCATATCAGTTAAGAACGGCGCATGGCAAAACGAGTCACCGGCCCCGAAATCGAAAAACTTATCCAGCTTCTGGCGAAGGTGCCGGGCCTCGGGCCGCGCTCGGCGCGCCGCGCAGCACTGCATCTGATCAAGAAGAAGGACCAGTTGCTCGGCCCGCTGTCGAACGCGATGGGCGAGGCCTATGACAAGGTGAAGATCTGCTCGCGCTGCGGCAATGTCGATACGGTCGACCCTTGCACCGTCTGCACCGATACGCAGCGCGATCAATCCGTCATCATCGTCGTCGAGGACGTCTCGGACCTCTGGGCGTTGGAGCGGGCGGGCGCAATGAACGCCGCCTATCACGTGCTCGGCGGCACGCTGTCGCCGCTCGACGGGATCGGGCCCGACGATCTCAATATTCGCGGGCTGATCGACCGGATCGGCGAAGGCGGCATCCGCGAACTGATTATCGCCGTCAACGCCACCGTCGAGGGGCAGACGACGGCGCACTACATCACCGATCAGCTGCAGGGACTTGAGGTGAAGATCACGCGGCTGGCGCATGGCGTGCCGGTCGGCGGCGAGCTCGACTATCTCGACGAGGGCACGCTGGCGGCGGCGCTACGGGCGCGGACGGTGATATGAGGGGGTTGCGTATGTGGCAGCGTACCCCCCTCTGTCCTGCCGGACATCTCCCCCACAAGGGGGGAGATCGACAAGAGGCGCAGGCCTCCCAAAATCTTGATCGTGCGCCAGGCGGCTTCGACCATCTTAGGCGCTTCATTTGGGCAAGACGGCGCCCCCAGCCGATCTCCCCCCTTGTGGGGGAGATGTCCGGCAGGACAGAGGGGGGTGTGGCTCGGCGGCTGCTTATATTCGCACTTGCTGCTATGACTGCCCTCCTTCCTCTCCCCTCATACGCAGCCCCATCGAAAGCCGATGTCGAGGCACAGTTCGAAAACTGGGTGCAGAAGGACCTCTGGCCCGAAGCAAAGGCGGGCGGTATTTCCGAGACGACCTTCAAGGCCGCTTTCTCAGGCATCACGCTGAACTGGAACCTGCCGGATCTCGCTCCGCCCGGTTTCCCGCCGCCGAAAGAACAGAAGCAGACGCAGGCGGAATTTTCCTCGCCCGGCCCCTATTTCAACGAGGACCGGCTGCAGAGGCTTGCCGTAACGGGACGCGGCTTTGCCGCGCAATATAGCTCGACGCTGAAGCGGATCGAGAAGACCTATGGCGTGCCGGGCTCGATCGTGCTCGCCATCTGGGGCCGGGAAACCGGCTTCGGCGCCGCGAAGATCCCGGAATCGGCGATCGAAGTGCTGGCGACCAAGGCCTTCATGTCGACGCGCAAGGAGATGTTCCGCGCCGAGCTGGTGGCGGCACTGCATATTCTCGACGGCGGCGACGTGACGCCTGCCGATTTCAAGAGTTCATGGGCCGGCGCGCTCGGCCAGCCGCAATTCATGCCGACGAGTTATCTGAAATTTGCGGTGGATTTCGACGGCGATGGCCACCGCAACATCTGGACCTCGGTGCCGGATACGCTCGCCTCGATCGCCAACTATCTGGTCAAGAAGGGCTGGCAGCGCGATCGTGACTGGGGCTTCGAGGTGTCGATACCCGAAGCGGTCTCCTGCGCGCAGGAGGGGCCTGATCTGGCAAAGCCGCTTTCGCACTGGGCCTCGCTCGGCATCGAGCGCATCTCCGGCAAAGCCTTTCCCTCAGGTGAGATGAAGGCTCAGGGCATGATGCTGGTGCCGGCCGGCCGCGACGGCCCGGAATTCATCGTCACGCCGAATTTCTATATCATCAAGGAGTATAACAACTCCGACCTCTACGCGCTTTATATCGGCAACCTCGCCGACCGGATCGCCTCGAACGGCGACGCATTCGAAGGCGAATGGGGCGATGTCGGCAAGATGCTGCGTTCGGATGTCGCCGCCATGCAGAATGCGCTGGAGCGTCAGGGTTATGACGTCGGCGGCTCCGACGGATTGCCCGGCTATAAGACGCGGCGCTCGATCGGCCAGTGGCAGGCAAAGAACGGCATGAAGCCGACATGCTTTCCCGAAGCCAGCATGAAGGGCAGACTGAAATAGCCGGATTCAGAGGTTGCGTTTCAGCCCTTCATGGCTGACGACGAAACCGAGCTTTTCGTAGAAGCGGATCGAGTCTTTCCGTGTCTTGTCCGATGTCAGCTGCACGAGGCCGCAGCCGCGCTCGACACATTGGGCGACCGCCCATTCGATGAATTGCGCGCCGAGGCCCGCTCCGCGACACTCTCTTGCGATACGCACGCTTTCGATCTGCCCGCGCCACATGCCGGTCCGGGAGAGGCCGGGAAGAAAGCTCAGCTGCAGGCAGCCGACGACCTGGTCGGAGGCGTCGGTCGCGACAGCAAGCAACTGGTTGGCATCCGCCTCGATCGCCGCGAAGGCCGAGAGATAACGCGCATCGACGGGATCGGAGACGATTTCCCTGGCGGCGCCGAGATCGTCATCGGCGAGAAGCCGGACGATGGCGGCGAGATCGGATAGGCGGGCAAGCCTGAAGCTGTACATGGCTGCTCTCAATGATGCAGATCGATCGGCGCCTTGTGGAAGACATCGTCGCCTGGCGGGATGGCCTGGCGCTCGATCATGCGGTGGACGTGGGGCGGGCCTTCGCCGCGATGAAGGGCGCGGAGCCGGTCGATGTTTTCGGCATCGGCCTGCGTGCGCCGCTGGTTGTGTCTTATATATTCCACCCAGGTCGGGGTATGGTAAGTCTCCGTCCACAGTCCGGGATTTTCGAGATCGCGCATCAGCGCCCAGTTGCGAGCGCCGTCGCGGATGCGGATACGACGGCGCTCGCCCATCAGCACCATGAATTCCGCCAGGTCGTCGTCGGCGATCTCGTAATCGACCTGGATGACGATCGGGCCGCTGCGCGGGGTGATGTCGAGGCTCAAGGCCGGCGCGGTGAAGCGGTTCAAGGGATCGAGATTGAGCGAAGCGAAGGCGGGCATGGAAAAGCGCAGGCCGATCGCAATGCCGAGCAGCATGACGGCTGATGACATCAGCAGCGCATCGGCGACGCCATAGCGATCGGCGGCGACACCCCAGAGCCAGCTGCCGCCGGCGATGCCGCCGAAGGTGACGGTCTGGTAGAGCGACAGCGCGCGGCCGACCACCCAGCGCGGCGTCGACAGCTGGACGATGGTGTTGAAAAGCGACAACGCCGAGACCCAGCAGGCGCCGGCGACAAGCAAACCGGCGGAGGTCAGCACGGCGCTCGGGCTGACGGCGGCTATGACGGCGCTCAGCGCAAAGCCGGCGAAGGCCAGGCGGATGATCGTCTCGCTGGACAGTGCCTGGCGAATTCTCGCACTCAGCACTGCACCACCGATCGCGCCGATGCCGAAGGCGCCGAGCATGAAGCCATAGGTCAGCGGACCGCCGGCAACGAGGTCGAGCGCGACGACCGGCAGCAGCGCCAGGATCGAGCTGGCGCCGACGCCGAAAACCAGGCCTCGCACGAGGACCTTTTCGAGATTGGGCGACATCGAGACATAACGCAGGCCGGCAAAGATGGCGCTGCCGAGCGCCTCCCTCGGCAGAGTCGAGACGGGTGTGCTCGGGCGCCAGCGCAGCAGGGCGTAGATCAAGGCGAGGTAACTTGCGGTGTTCACCGCGAAGGCCGCGGCAGCACCCGCAGCCGCCACAATGACGCCGCCGATCGCCGGGCCGACGCTGCGGGTGATGTTGAAACCCATGCTGTTCAGCGTAACGGCGCCCGGCAGATCGGCGCGCGGCACCATATCGCCGACGGAGGCCTGCCAGGAGGGATTGTTAAGCGCTGTGCCGCAGCCGATCAGGAAGGTGAAGAAGAGCAGCAGCCAGGGCGTGATCCAGCCGAGAAGGGCTGACGCCGTCAGCAAGGCCGAAACCGTCAGCATCATGCACTGCGCCGTCAGCATGACCCGGCGGCGATCGAAATTATCGGCCAACGCCCCCGATACCAGCGAAAACAGCATGATCGGCAGCGCCGTCGAGGTCTGCACCAGCGCGACCATATCCTCCGAAGCGGTGATCGTCGTCATCATCCAGGCAGCACCCACCGCCTGGATGAGGCCGCCAAAATTCGAGGAAAGGCTGGCGAACCAGATGGTGCGGTAGGTATCGTGCCGCAAAGGCGCCAGTGTCGACGATGTATAGCCCACGATGTCTCCCGTTTTTGTTATTGTGTGCCACCGGCAATATATGCGGAAGACGATCGCTGGCCATAGGTCCGTTCCCCTCGCCCGGCATGAATTGGCGGAATCGGTCGCAGACCTTGCAATTTCGGAAAAACCCGACTATATGGCTCTCAAATTCTTGATCGCTTGATGAAGAGTGGGCCGCAAGGACCCGCTCTTTTTTATTAGCTCGATCGCCTGAACAGCTTGAAATTGCGAGGAGCGCCGCTTGTCGGACATGACAAACGCAGACAACGAACTTGAGCCGCGGCTGATTACCGAAACCGGGCTCGACCAGCGTCTTGCCGATATCATCGAACCCGTTCTCGTCGGCATGGGTTTCCGGCTCATCCGCGTGCGCATGCTGAACCAGAACGGCGCGACGATGCAGGTGATGGCCGAGCGCAACGACGGCACGATGACGGTTCAGGACTGCGAAGAAGTCTCGATGGCGATTTCTCCCGTCCTCGATGTGGAAGATCCGATCGATAAAGAGTATCATCTCGAGGTGTCTTCGCCCGGCATCGACCGTCCGATGGTGCGGAAATCCGATTTCGTCCGCTGGCAAGGCCACCTTGTAAAGTGCGAAACGTCGATCATGATCGGCAACCGCAAACGCTTCCGCGGCAAGATCGTCGAAGCAGACGCCGATGGATTCACGCTCGAGCGTGACCAGGTCGCCTACGGGGAAGAGCAGAAGGTCATCATTCCCTTCACGGCGCTTAGCGATGCGAAGCTCATTCTGACCGACGATCTGATCCGTGATGCGCTGCGCGCCGACAAGCTGGCGAAAGCGCAGGCCGCGAACCAGAACGAAGCAGACGACCAGGAATAACCGATCAACAGACCGCTGCAGGGACGGGAACCCTGGAGTAAAGACGGAGAAACAAAACAATGGCAGTCAGTGCGAACCGGCTCGAACTTCTGCAGATCGCAGATGCAGTGGCGCGCGAAAAAGTCATCGACCGGGAGATCGTGCTTGCCGCAATGGCCGATGCCATCCAGAAGGCGGCGCGCTCCCGTTACGGCACCGAATCCAACATCCGGGCCGACATCAATCCGAAGACCGGTGAAATCCGTCTGCAGCGCCTGCTCGAAGTGGTCGACAAGGCCGAGGATTATTCGACGCAGATCCCGCTGGAACTTGCCCGCGACCGCAATCCGGACGCAGCCCTTGGCGATTTCATCGCCGATCCGTTGCCGCCGATGGATTTCGGCCGCATCGCCGCACAGTCCGCCAAGCAGGTGATCGTGCAGAAGGTGCGTGAGGCCGAGCGCGACCGCCAGTTCGACGAATTCAAGGATCGCGTCGGCGAAATCGTCAACGGCACCGTCAAGCGCGTCGAATACGGCAATGTCATCGTCGACCTCGGCCGCGGTGAAGGCATCATCCGCCGCGACGAAATGATCCCGCGCGAGAACGTGCGCTATGGCGATCGCGTCCGTGCATACGTATATGATGTCCGTCGGGAGCAGCGTGGTCCGCAGATCTTCCTGTCGCGCACGCATCCGCAGTTCATGGTGAAGCTCTTCACCATGGAAGTGCCCGAGATCTACGACGGCATCATCCAGGTGAAGTCGGTCGCCCGCGATCCGGGTTCGCGCGCCAAGATCGCGGTGATCTCGAACGACAGTTCGATCGATCCGGTCGGCGCATGCGTCGGTATGCGTGGCTCGCGCGTCCAGGCCGTCGTCGGCGAACTTCAGGGTGAGAAGATCGACATCATCCCCTGGAGCCAGGACCCGGCGACCTTCGTCGTCAACGCCCTGCAGCCGGCGGAAGTGGCCAAGGTCGTTCTCGATGAGGACGCCGAGCGCATCGAAGTCGTCGTTCCCGACGAGCAGCTGTCGCTTGCGATCGGCCGCCGCGGCCAGAACGTCCGCCTCGCTTCGCAGCTGACCGGCTGGGATATCGACATTATGACGGAGGCCGAGGAATCGGAACGCCGTCAGAAGGAATTCAACGAGCGCACCAACCTGTTCATGGATTCGCTCGACGTCGACGAGATGGTCGGCCAGGTTCTGGCGTCGGAAGGCTTTGCCGCCGTCGAAGAACTTGCCTATGTCGATCTCGACGAAATCTCCTCGATCGACGGTTTCGACGAAGAGACGGCGCAGGAAATCCAGCAGCGCGCCCGCGAATTCCTCGAGCGTCTCGAAGCCGAGATGGATGAGAAGCGCAAGGCGCTCGGCGTTGAGGACGAGCTGCGCCAGATCGACGGCATGACCGCCCAGATGATGGTGGCGCTTGGCGAGGACGGCATCAAGACGATCGAGGATTTCGCCGGTTGTGCGGCCGATGACCTCGTCGGCTGGACGGAACGCAAGAACGGCGAAACGAAGAAGTTCGAAGGCCTGTTCTCCAAGTTCGACGTCTCGCGTGTCGAGGCCGAGCAGATGATCGTGCAGGCCCGCCTCGCGGCCGGCTGGATCACCGAAGAGGACCTGGCGAAGGGGACCGAAGAAGAGGTCACCGAAGCCGAACAGGAAGCATGATGACCGCGCATGAGCCGAACGTTCTTCCCGAGGACGACGATCTTGCAGGGTATGACGTGAACGGACGCATGTGCATCGTGACGCGCGAAAGCGGATCGCCGGAAGAGCTGATCCGCTTCGTCGCGGCTCCCGACGGAACCGTCGTCGCCGACCTGAAGCGCGAGCTTCCGGGACGCGGCTGCTGGGTGAAGGCCGACCGGTCGCTGGTCGACAGGGCGGTGGCGAAAAAGCTGTTCGCCCGGGCGCTGAAAGCGGAAGTGAAGGCAGCGGACGATCTCGGCGCAAGCGTCGACCGACTGCTGGCGGCGCAAGTGATGCAGATGATGAACATGGCGCGCAAGGCCGGCCAGTTCGTCAGCGGCGCTTCGAAAGTGGATGCCGCGGTCAGAAGTGGAGCAGCCCTTGCGGTGTTCCACGCCACTGACGCAGCGGATGATGGAGTGCGAAAAATCGACCAGGCCCGCAAGGCCTGGCACCTCGGAATGGAGACCGAGGAGGAGATACCTTCCTACCGTTTCTTCTCGGAGAGCGAAATGGAAGGCCTGATGGGCCAGAATGCTTTTATCCATGCCGCAGTGCTTGCAGGGCAGGCGGGTGAGGGTGTAGTGAAGCGCGCAAAGATGCTCGAACAGTACCGTATTGGCGGTCAGTCCCGGGCAGCGGGCGGCGCTGGCCGGCAACAACAATGAGGCGGTCACCGGCATCGGCCGGTCTCATTCTCATTGATCGACAGTATTTGAACGACAGGGTCTGATCTAGTCATCGCTCCCTGTCCGAAGGAACGGGAACGAATGACCGATAGTAACGACGACAAGACACTCAGCGTAACGGGCAAGAAGACTCTCACCCTGAAACCATCGGGGATGAGCCAGGGTACCGTTCGCCAGGATATGGGTCGGGGTCGCACCAAGGCGGTCGTGGTCGAGACCCGCAAGCGGCGCCCGATGCGCCCGGAAGACGAAAAGCCGATCACGCCTGCGGTCCCCGCAGCCCCGGTTCGCGCAGCCGAACCGGCGCCAGCACCTGCTCAGGCGCGTCCGCAGCAGTCGACGCCGGCGCCGCGGATTCACCAGCCCGGCGGCGGCCAAGGCAACCAGCGTCCGCAACAGTCCTATCAGCAGCCGCGTCCGAACGATCGCCCGCGCCCTGTCGTGCTGAACCATCTGTCGCCTGAGGAAATGGATGCGCGCCGCCGTGCGCTCGCCGAATCCCAGGCACGTGACGCCCAGGATGCGATCCGCCGCGCCGAGGACGAAAAGCGCCGCGCCGCCGAAGAGGCTGTCCGCAAGGCAGCCGAGGCGGAGGAAGCCGCACGCCGAGCCGTCGAAGAGGCAGCCCGGCAGGCCGAAGCGGCCGCCGCTGCTGCCGCCGAACCGGCTGCCACTGCGGCAGCGCCGGCTCCCGCTACGGCTGAGGCTCGCCCGAACACGACCCCGCGCCCGGCAGCACCCGCGCCGGCAGCACGCCGGCCCGATACCGACGGAGCAGCCGCTCGCCCGGCGCCCGGCGCGCCGGCTGCCGTTCGGGGCCGTCGCAATGACGGCGACGATGACGATCGTGGCGCTTCGCGCAGCGGTCCGGTGCGCGGCCGCGTCGTTCGCCCCGAACCCGCAAAGCCGGTGACGACCCGTCCGAAAACGGATGAGGAGCGCCGCCGCGGCAAGCTGACGATCACCACTGCCGATGTGGACGGCGAGGACGCCGGCCGCAGCCGCTCGCTTTCGGCGATGCGCCGCCGGCAGGAGAAGTTCCGCCGCAGCCAGATGCAGGAGACTCGCGAGAAAATTTCCCGCGAAGTCGTCCTGCCTGAGACCATCACCATTCAGGAACTGTCGCAGCGCATGTCCGAACGCGCCGTCGACGTCATCAAGTACCTGATGAAAGAAGGCCAGATGATGAAGCCGGGCGACGTCATCGACGCCGACCTTGCCGAACTCATCGCCGGCGAGTTCGGACATACCGTCAAGCGTGTCTCTGAATCCGATGTCGAACTCGGCATCTTCGACATTGCCGACGTCGAAGGCGACCGCGTTTCGCGTCCGCCGGTCGTCACAATCATGGGCCACGTCGACCACGGCAAGACCTCGCTGCTCGACGCCATCCGCCATGCCAACGTGGTTGCCGGCGAAGCCGGCGGCATCACGCAGCATATCGGCGCCTATCAGGTGGAGCAGAACGGCCAAAAGATCACCTTCATCGACACCCCCGGCCACGCCGCCTTCACGGCGATGCGTGCCCGCGGCGCGCAGGCGACCGACATCGCGATCCTGGTCGTGGCAGCCGACGACAGCGTCATGCCGCAGACGATCGAATCGATCAATCACGCCAAGGCAGCCGGTGTTCCGATCATCGTGGCGATCAACAAGATCGACAAGCACGAAGCCGATCCGCAGAAGGTGCGCAACCAGCTTCTGCAGCATGAAGTCTTCGTGGAATCGATGGGCGGTGAAACGCTTGACGTCGAAGTGTCGGCCAAAACAGGCAAGAACCTCGACAAGCTGCTCGAAGCCGTTCTGCTGCAGGCGGAAATCCTTGACCTCAAGGCCAATCCGAACCGCACCGCGGAAGGTACCGTCATCGAAGCCCAGCTCGACCGCGGCCGCGGCTCGGTTGCCACGGTTCTCGTTCAGAACGGTACGCTGAAGCCGGGCCAGATCATCGTCGCAGGCGACGTCTGGGGCCGTGTGCGCGCCCTCGTCAACGACAAGGGCGAGCATATGAAGGACGCGCCGCCGGCGATGCCCGTCGAAGTGCTTGGCCTTTCCGGCACGCCGCAGGCGGGTGACAAGTTCGCCGTGGTCGAGAGCGAAAGCCGCGCCCGCGAAATCTCGGAATACCGCCAGCGTCTTGCCCGCGACAAGGCGGCTGCCCGCCAGTCGGGACAGCGCGGTTCGCTGGAACAGATGATGACGCAGATGCAGAGCACCGGCATCAAGGAGTTCCCGCTCGTCATCAAGGGCGACGTGCAGGGTTCGATCGAAGCGATTGCCGGCGCGCTGGAAAAGCTCGGCACCGACGAAGTCCGTGCCCGCATCGTCCATTCGGGCGCAGGCGGCATCACCGAGTCGGATATTTCGCTCGCCGAAGCTTCGAACGCGGCCATCATCGGCTTCAACGTTCGCGCCAATGCGCAGGCGCGCCAGTTCGCCGAACGCCAGGGCATCGAGATCCGCTACTACAACATCATCTACGACCTCGTGGACGACGTGAAGGCAGCGATGTCGGGCCTCCTGTCGCCGGAACGGCGCGAGACCTTCATCGGCAATGCCGAAATCCTGGAAGTGTTCAACATCACCAAGGTCGGCAAGGTCGCCGGTTGCCGCGTCGTCGAAGGCAAGGTCGAGCGTGGGGCGGGCGTCCGCCTCATCCGCAACGACGTCGTCGTTCACGAAGGCAAGCTCAAGACCCTCAAGCGCTTCAAGGACGAAGTCTCCGAAGTGCCGATGGGCCAGGAGTGCGGCATGGCCTTCGAAAACTACGAAGACATGCGCGTCGGCGACGTCATCGAGTGCTTCCGCGTCGAACATATCACGCGCACGCTCTAATCCTCGGCGTTACAGCAGCTTGACAAAAGCCATCCGCTCTCCGGCGGGTGGCTTTGCTACCTGCCGGCTTGACCTTTTCGGCCAAAAGAGTCATGGACGCTCTCCTTTGACGGGTTCGATTCCCAGCCGCATCGGCAAACAGAGATAACAATGACCAGACCAACATCCTCCGCGCCTTCGCAGCGCATGCTGCGCGTTGGCGAACAGGTCCGCGCCGCGATCACCCAGGTGCTGCAGCGCGGCGAAGTGCGTGACGACATCATCGAGGCGACCGTGATTTCGATCTCCGAAGTGCGCATGTCGCCCGATCTCAAGATCGCCACGGCTTATGTGACGCCGCTCGGCGTTTCCGACCACAGCATCGTCATCGAGGCGTTGAACCGCCATGCAAAGTTCATCCGCGGCCGGCTCGGGCCGCAGCTTCGGCAGATGAAATACATGCCGGAAGTGCGCTTCCGCGACGATACCAGCTTCGACAATTACAAGAAGATCGACGAGCTGCTGCGTTCGCCCGAGGTGAGCCGAGATCTCGACGGCGACAACGACGAACAATAACAGAAGAGACTGATGTCCAAACCACGCAAACCCAAGGGCCGTCCGATTTCCGGCTGGCTGATTCTCGACAAGCCGGTGGATTTCGGCTCGACGGAAGCCGTTTCCAAGATCAAGTGGCTCTACAAGGCGCAGAAGGCCGGCCACGCCGGCACGCTCGATCCGCTCGCCTCCGGCATGCTGCCGATCGCGCTCGGCGATGCCACCAAGACCGTCCCCTATGTGATGGACGGCCGCAAGATCTATGAATTCACGGTGAGCTGGGGCGAGGAGCGCGCCACGGACGATCTCGAAGGCGAGGTCACGCAAAGCTCGGACGAGCGGCCGAGCGAACAACAGATCCGCGACATCCTGCCAAAATATATCGGCACCATCAGCCAGGTTCCGCCGCAGTTTTCCGCCATCAAGATAGCGGGTGAACGCGCATACGACCTGGCGCGCGACGGGGAAGCCGTCGAGATCCCCTCGCGCGAAGTGGAGATCTTCCGGCTGACCCTGCTTGCCTGCCCGGACGCCAATACCGCGCATTTCGAAGTGGAATGCGGCAAGGGCACCTATGTCAGAGCGCTTGCCCGCGATTTCGGCCGTGAGCTCGGCTGCTACGGCCATATATCCGGGCTGCGGCGCACCTTCGTCGCGCCCTTTTCGGAAGAGGCGATGGTGCCGCTCGCAAACCTGGTGGCGCTCGAAGCGATCGAGGATATGGATGAGCGGCTCGCCGCCCTCGATGCGCTGCTGATCGACACCTGCGAAGCATTGTCGGCCCTGCCCCATCTCGTCATCAACGACGACCAGGCGCACCGGCTGAAGATGGGCAATCCGATCCTGGTGCGCGGCCGCGATGCGCCCATTGCCGAAAGCGAAGCCTATGCGACGGCACGCGGCAGGCTGATCGCGATCGGCGAAATCGGCCAGGGCGAGTTTCGACCGAAGCGGGTTTTCGCCTGAGTCCATACCACTGACGATTGTCAAGCGGTATCGATGCGATATCCTTGCCCTTGGGCCATGGCGGCCCGAGGGGAAAACCATGCGTAGAATTGCGAAAGTACTGACGTTCTTTTCGTTGTTCCTGATCGTTGCCGGCGCCCAAGCCACCGAACGATGGGCCGAGCTTCCCGCCTTTCCTTCAATGCCCACGCCGAAGACGAGCGGCATGGCCGATGTCAACGACATCAAGATGTATTACGCCGAATATGGTGAAGGCGATCCGATCCTCTTCATCCATGGCGGTCTTGGAAATGCCGACGTCTGGGGCCATCAGGTGACAGAGTTTGCCAGGGATCATCGGGTCATCGTCGCCGACAGCCGCGGTCATGGCCGTTCGACACGGGGCGGGCGGCCCTTCGGCTACGATCTGATGACCTCGGATTACGTCGCTCTTCTCGACTATCTGAAGGTCGACAAGGTGACGCTTGTGGGATGGTCCGACGGCGGTATCATCGGTATCGACATGGCAATGAACCATCCGGAGAAACTGACCCGCGTCATCGCCCAGGCGGCCAACGTCACGACTGATGGCGTCAAAGCCGACGTCTTGAAGAACAAGACCTTTAGCCACTACATCGACGTCGCAGGCGACCAGTACAGAAAGCTTTCGCCGACGCCGACCGAATACAAAGCATTCTTCAGACAGATCTCCAAGATGTGGGAGACCCAGCCAGCCTGGACAGCCGCCGATCTTGCGAAGATCTCGGTTCCGGTCACGCTTGCGATCGGCGATCACGATGAAGCCGTCAAGCTTGACCATACGGAAATGATGGCAAAGGAGATTCCCGGCGCCAAACTCGTGATTCTGAAAGATGCGAGCCATTTCGCCATGCTGCAGGATCCCGAGGGTTATGATGCGATGATCCGGGACGCCATGGCCAGCCGTTGAAAGCGGCTGCGGGAGTCCCCTCTTTCCATCGCCGCATATTTGGTTTATAGGCAGCGCCAGCGTCAGGTCCGCCTGATCGCATTCACGGCCAAAGCTGGACGGCATCCCGGCTTTTGGCGACTTCTTCTCCTCTCATAGAAAGGAACATCCGATGTCGATCACTGCTGAGCGCAAGGCTGCGCTGATCAAGGAATATGCAACCGCCGAAGGCGATACCGGTTCTCCGGAAGTCCAGGTCGCGATCCTGACCGAACGCATCAACAACCTGACCGAACACTTCAAGGACCACAAGAAGGATAATCATTCCCGCCGTGGCCTGCTGACGATGGTTTCGAGCCGCCGCTCGCTTCTTGACTATCTCAAGAAGAAGGATGAAGGCCGCTATTCCAAGCTGATCACCAGCCTGGGTATCCGCCGCTAAGATTGTCCGGCGGGCGCTTCAAGCGTCCGCCGGCTCTGTTTCGGGACGACGTTCCCGATGAAATGTTCCGCCCGCGCCCTATCTTATGCGGTGGAACGACCGGCAGGCCCGGATGGGCCGGTTCTGCCAAACCAACCGCTGACCTGTCATGGGGCAGGATTGCCGGATGCTTTCGGCCAAAGCTCTCCAAGGCTTTGGCCCAAGTTTCTCAGGAACTCTCACGTTCGGGAAACTGCCGATGAAAAGCCTCCCGTTGTCTTGCCCGTGATACGTCACATTGATTGCGGTCGACTGTGCGCTGCGCCCTGATATCGGCGATGGCGCGTGCTCCCGCATTGAAGGACAAGATATGTTTGATACACACACAGTGGAAATCGAGTGGGCCGGCCGCCCGCTGAAGCTTGAAACCGGCAAGATCGCCCGTCAGGCCGACGGCGCGGTTCTCGCCACCTACGGCGAAACCGTCGTTCTCGCCACCGTTGTCTCGGCCAAGGCGCCGAAGCCCGGCCAGGACTTCTTCCCGCTGACCGTCAACTACCAGGAAAAGACCTACGCGGCCGGCAAGATCCCCGGCGGCTATTTCAAGCGCGAGGGACGTCCGAGCGAAAACGAAACGCTCGTTTCCCGCCTGATCGACCGCCCGATCCGCCCGCTCTTCCCGGAAGGCTACAAGAACGACACGCAGGTCGTCGTCACCGTTATCCAGCACGACCTCGAGAACAATCCTGATATCCTGTCCATGATCGCCTCGTCGGCGGCGCTGACGCTTTCCGGCGTTCCCTTCATGGGCCCGGTCGGCGGCGCACGCGTCGGTTACATCAATGGCGAATATGTTCTCAACCCGCATCTCGACGAGATGGATGAGTCGAGCCTCGACCTCGTCGTCGCCGGCACCTACGACGCCGTGCTGATGGTTGAATCCGAAGCCAAGGAACTGCCCGAAGACGTCATGCTCGGCGCCGTCATGTTCGGCCACAAGGGCTTCCAGCCGGTTCTCGACGCGATCATCAAGCTCGCTGAAGTCGCCGCCAAGGAGCCGCGCGACTTCCAACCGGAAGACTATTCCGCGCTCGAAAGCGAAATGCTCGGGCTTGCCGAAGCCGAACTGCGCGAAGCCTACAAGATCACCCTGAAGGCCGACCGCTACGCCGCCGTCGACGCCGTCAAAACCAAGGTAAAGGCGCATTTCCTCCCCGAGGAAGGCGAAGCCAAGTATACGGCCGAAGAAGTCGGCGCGATCTTCAAGCACCTGCAGGCCAAGATCGTGCGCTGGAACATCCTCGACACCAAGAGCCGCATCGACGGCCGCGACCTTGAAACCGTTCGTCCGATCGTTTCGGAAGTCGGCCTTCTGCCGCGCACGCACGGTTCGGCGCTCTTCACGCGCGGCGAAACGCAGGCAATCGTGGTTGCCACGCTCGGCACCGGCGAAGACGAGCAGTATGTCGACAGTCTGACCGGCATGTACAAGGAGCGCTTCCTGCTCCACTACAACTTCCCTCCCTTCTCGGTTGGTGAGACCGGCCGCATGGGCTCGCCGGGTCGCCGCGAGATCGGCCACGGCAAGCTCGCATGGCGTGCGATCCGTCCGATGCTGCCGTCGGCTGAGCAGTTCCCCTACACGCTGCGCGTCGTTTCCGAGATCACCGAATCCAACGGCTCGTCCTCGATGGCAACCGTCTGCGGCACGTCGCTGGCACTGATGGATGCAGGTGTCCCGCTTGCAAAGCCGGTTGCCGGTATCGCCATGGGCCTGATCCTCGAAGGCGATCGCTTCGCCGTCCTCTCCGACATTCTCGGTGACGAAGATCATCTCGGCGACATGGACTTCAAGGTTGCCGGTACGGCCGATGGCATCACCTCGCTGCAGATGGACATCAAGATCGCCGGCATCACCGAAGAGATCATGAAGGTCGCTCTCGGACAGGCCAAGGGCGGTCGCGCCCACATCCTCGGCGAAATGGCCAAGGCCATCACCGAAAGCCGCGGCCAGCTCGGCGAATTCGCTCCGCGCATCGAAGTCATGAACATTCCGGTCGACAAGATCCGCGAAGTCATCGGCTCCGGCGGCAAGGTCATCCGCGAAATCGTCGAAAAGACCGGCGCGAAGATCAACATCGAGGACGACGGCACCGTCAAGATCGCCTCCTCTTCCGGCAAGGAGATCGAAGCGGCCCGCAAGTGGATCCACTCGATCGTCGCCGAGCCTGAAATCGGCCAGATCTACGAAGGCACTGTTGTCAAGACCGCCGATTTCGGCGCCTTCGTCAACTTCTTCGGTGCCCGCGACGGCCTCGTCCATATCTCGCAGCTCGCTTCCGAACGCGTCGCCAAGACGCAGGACGTCGTCAAGGAAGGCGACAAGGTCTGGGTCAAGCTGCTCGGTTTCGACGAACGCGGCAAGGTTCGCCTGTCGATGAAGGTCGTCGACCAGGCCACCGGCCAGGAGATCCCGAACGAGAAGAAGAAGGAAGAAGCGGCCGAATAAGCCGCGGCTACCAGATTTCATTCCGGGCGCGGGAATCTTCCGCGCCCTTTTTCTATTCTAAATGAGACGAGATCCATGAGCCGCGAGACGCTGAAGACCCTGTTCCACCCCTTTGCCAGCGGCACAGTCCAGACGCCCGGCGAGGGCGAGCGTGTGCTCTTTCTCGGCGCCGAGGCCGGCTTTGCGCTGCCGGAAGGTTTTGCCGCCTCGCTCAGCGCCGTCCAGGGCTTCCGTCCGCTCTATCGGCAGCTGCTGGCGCAGCGGATCGAAGCGACGCCTGAGATTGACGGCGAGGATTATGACGCCACCCTGGTGCTCTGCACCAAGCACAAGGGCGAGAACGAAGCCAATCTGGCCGCCGCGATCGCCCGCACGCGGGCCGGCGGCCTGATCGTCGTGGCCGGTGCCAAGGAAGACGGCATTCAGCCCTTGCGCAAGCGTCTGGAAGGTTTCGGCCTCGCCATCGACCACATGCCAAAATATCACGGCGTCGCCTTCTGGTTCGGCCGGCCAGCCGATGCCGGCGACATCATCTCCAAATTGGCAAAGTCGCCGGTGCGAGTCGACGGTCGCTTCCATGCGGCCGCCGGCATGTTCTCGCACGACCGGATCGATGCCGGATCGGAACTGCTCGCTTCGCGGCTGCCGCAGGACTTTACCGGCGACGCTGCCGATTTCGGCGCCGGATGGGGCTATCTCTCGGTCGAGATGGCGCAGAGATCGCGCGGATTGGCCCGTCTTGACCTCTACGAGGGCAACCACGCCGCTTTGGAGGCAGCGCGGGGTAATCTGGCGGAGAACTGCCCGGACGCGCCGGTGCGCTTTTTCTGGCACGATCTGGCGGGCGAGCCGGTCAAGGACAAATACGATCTCGTCATCATGAACCCGCCCTTCCACGAAGGACATGCCGCAGAGCCGTCGCTCGGCCAGGCGATGATCAAGACCGCCGCCTCTGCCCTTCGCAGCGGCGGCCGGCTGATGCTCGTCGCCAATCGCGGTCTGCCTTATGAGCCGGTTCTGGCAGCGAACTTCAGGGAAAGCGGTGAAACCTGCCGCAATGCCCGTTTCAAGGTACTGTGGGCGAAGAAATAAGGCTCAAGCGGCCTCGATCTCCTTGCGGGCAGCGCTTGCAAGGAAAGCCGAACGGGTAAGGCCGCGCTCCTTTGCGGCTTTGTCGATCGCATCGAGCATGCCTTTGTCGAAAGTGACATTGGCTCTAACGGTGCGCGTCGTATCTTCGATAAAGGGGACCCGCGTCAGAAAAGCGCCTTCAGCCAGCTGCTCGCGGATATCCGGTCTCGAACTGATCTCGTCGTAGGAGGACGGTACCGGCAAGGTTTCATCTTCCGCCCAGAGACGAAGTGCTTCGATGGCGTTTGCGGTAAGATCCTCTTCCTCATCTGCCGCGGAGAATACCGACGGCAGGTCCGGAAAGCTGACGCCGAAGGCGCTATTCCTGTCCTTATGCACGAGCGCAATGAAATACTTCATGATGCCTCACTCATTCCATCCGGCCTGCTTCGCAATCGCAAGCGCAGTGCCGATCGGCAGATCCTTTTTGGGATGCGGAACGATGATGGTCTGATTGCCTCTTCGAAGCTTGTGGTGCGAGCCCTTGATCGAAACCACTTCGAAGCCCTCCCGCTTCAACCTGGCGATAATCTTGTGACTGTTTCGCTCCACACCCTGTCCCCTACCAGTATAGTTCGTCCGGATAAAACAACAAGGCCATGCGTATTAAAATACGCATGGCCTTGTGACATCACCGGGAGTGGGCCTTATTCCACGTCGGCGTTGCGCAAGGTATCCAGCGTCGGCATCGAGGTGATGTTGAAGCCGGCATCGACGAAATGGATTTCGCCGGTGACGCCGGCGGAGAGGTCGGAGAGCAGATAGAGCGCCGAGCTGCCGACCTGATCGATGGTCACGGTCTTGCGCAGCGGCGCATTGCGCTGGTTCCAGGAGAGAATCGCGCGTGCGTCCGAAATGCCGGCGCCGGCAAGCGTGCGGATCGGGCCGGCGGAAATGCCGTTGACGCGGATGCCGCGCGGGCCGTAATCGGCGGCGAGATAACGCACCGAAGCCTCGAGCGCCGCCTTGGCGACACCCATGACATTGTAATTCGGAATGACGCGCGTCGAGCCGTTATAGGTCAGCGTCAGCATCGCGCCACTGCCTTCCATCAGCGGAGCGCAGCGCTTGGCGATCTCGGTGAAGGAGAAGCAGGAGATGACCATGGTGCGGCTGAAATTCTCCCGCGTCGTATCGGCGTAGAGGCCCTTCAGCTCGTTCTTGTCGGAGAAGCCGATGGCATGGACGATAAAATCGAGTTTGCCCCAGCGCTCGCCGAGCGAGTCGACCACAGCATCGACGGACGCAATGTCCTCGACGTCGCAAGGCAGCACGAAATCCGAGCCGACTTCTGCGGCCAGCGGCCTGACGCGCTTGCCGAGCGCATCGCCCTGATAGGTGAAGGCGAGGTCCGCACCCTGTGCGGCGAGAGCTTTTGAAATCCCCCAGGCAATCGAATGGTTGTTTGCGACGCCCATGATGAGGCCGCGCTTACCCTGCATGATTCCAGTCATGTTGTTATCCGTTATAGCGCTGGAAGACGAGCGTGGCGTTCGTCCCGCCGAAGCCGAAGGAATTGGAGAGAGCGATATCGATCTTCGCATCGTCGATACGCTTGCGCACGATCGGCACGCCTTCGAATTCGGGATCGAGCTCGGTGATATGGGCGCTTTCGCCGATGAACCCTTGCTGCATCATCAGCAGGGAATAGATCGATTCCTGCACGCCGGCCGCACCGAGCGAATGGCCGGTCAGCGACTTGGTCGATTGGATATGCGGGATGTTGGTGCCGAATACCTCGCGGATGGCGCCGATTTCCTTGCTGTCGCCGACCGGCGTCGACGTGCCGTGGGTGTTGATATAATCGACATCGCCTTTGACCGTGGAAAGCGCCTGGCGCATGCAGCGGATAGCGCCCTCGCCCGAGGGAGCGACCATGTCGTAACCATCAGAGGTGGCGCCGTAGCCGACGATTTCGGCGTAGATTTTGGCGCCGCGGGCCTTGGCGTGCTCCAGCTCCTCCAGCACCAGCACGCCGGCGCCGCCGGCGATGACGAAACCGTCGCGGTTGACGTCATAGGCGCGCGAGGCGGTATCGGGCGTGTCGTTATATTTGGAGGACATGGCGCCCATGGCGTCGAAGAGATTGGACATCGTCCAGTCGAGATCTTCGTGGCCGCCGGCAAACATCATGTCCTGCTTGCCCCACTGGATCATTTCGGCGGCATTGCCGATGCAATGGGCAGAAGTCGAGCAGGCCGACGAGATCGAATAGTTGACGCCATGGATCTTGAACCAGGTGGCGAGCGTGGCCGAAGCAGTGGAGGACATCGCTTTCGGCACGGCGAAGGGACCGATGCGCTTCGGGCTATTGTTCTTGACGGTGATCTCGGCCGCCTCGATGAGCGTGCGGGTGGACGGTCCGCCGGATCCCATGATGATGCCGGCGCGTTCGTTCTGAGCGTAGTCCTTCTCTTCAAGACCGGAATCGGCGATCGCCTGCTTCATGGCGACATGGTTCCAGGCGCCGCCCTGCGACAGGAAGCGCATGGCACGGCGGTCGACCAGTTCGGCAAGCTCCGCCGGGCCGAGCTTCGGGCTGCCCCAGACCTGGCACTTGAAGCCGTGTTCGGCGAAATCGTTGGAAAAGGAAATGCCCGACTTTGCCTGGCGCAAGGATTCGGTGACTTCGGCCGCGTCGCTTCCGATCGAGGAAACGATACCCAGACCCGTGACAACTACCCGTCTCATCTGATCAAACCTTTGTTGTTTTCGTCAGCCGCTCGAAATGCGGTTTCAGGCGGTCTTGTCTTTCGATAGACCGACGCGAAGGTCGGACGCCTGGTATATGGTCTCGCCGTCCGCCTTCAGCCAGCCGTCGGCCGTGCCGAGCACAAGGCGACCGCGCATCACGCGCTTGAAATCGATGCCGTATTCGATCAGCTTCGTATGCGGCCGGACCATGCCCTTGAATTTCACTTCGCCGGTTGAAAGCGCCATGCCGCGACCTTCCTCGCCGAGCCAACCCAGGAAGAAACCGGTCAACTGCCACATGCCGTCGAGGCCGAGGCAGCCCGGCATGATCGGATTGCCTTCGAAATGGCAGGGAAAGTACCAGTCGTCGGGGCGTACGTCGTATTCGGCCCTGAGATAGCCCTTGTCGAAGGCGCCGCCCGTTTCGGAAATGTCCGTGATGCGGTGAACCATCAGCATGGGCGGCAGCGGCAGCTGCGCATTACCGGGTCCGAACAGCTCGCCATGGGCGCAAGCGATGAGTTCTTCATACGAGAAGCTGGACTGTCTGGTGGTCATAAAATTTCTTTTTCCCCCCGCGTGAAGCCGATGGATGTGAACGTGTAGTCCAAGTTCTTCAGAAAATGAAGCACAAGCAAGGCAGCTTCATTCATCGGTTTGGACCAGGCTTACGCCATTATTTGGTGGTCGCATACAGGAAGGCCAGAGCTGCGACCAGACCTATTTGCATCAAAAGCCCGTTTTTGCCGCGTTTATCAGGCTCTTGTCCCCACTGAACTATTGAAAGGCTCCGATGCAAAAGTTATACCGCTTGAAGAAACATGATTGCTTTATGCAGGAATAATCGGAGTTCGTGTTGATGACGGGTGCACTCCCGATCGCAATAGAGGTAAGGCTGCGCGGCGCGGGCCTGCGCCCCACACGCCAGCGCGTCGCGCTCGGCGACCTCCTGTTTGCCAAGGGCGACCGGCATTTGACCGTCGAGGAACTGCATGAGGAGGCGGTTGCCGCTGGCGTGCCGGTTTCGTTGGCGACCGTCTACAACACGCTGCACCAGTTCACCGAAGCCGGTCTCATCCGCGTTCTCGCCGTCGAGAGCGCCAAGACCTATTTCGACACCAATGTTTCCGACCACCACCATTTCTTCATCGAAGGCCACAACAAGGTGCTCGACATTCCCGTCAGCAACCTGACGATCGGCAATCTGCCGGAGCCGCCCGAAGGTATGGAGATCGCTCACGTCGACGTGGTGATCCGGCTGCGGGCCAAGCAGGGCTGACAGCGCCCAAAAGGCTCACATCACATCGTCGGGATGCCGCCCGGGTTTGTGCTTGTAGATCGGGAAGGTCCAGCCGAACCACAGGGCGCCGCCGCGAACGGCAAAGGCCGCCACGACGCCGCAGCCCGAGGCGAGATAGAGCGGCATTCCCAACGCATTGGCGAGTGTGAACACGCCGGCCCCGATCAGCGCCGCCGTCACATAGATTTCCGGCCGCAACAGCACCGAAGGCTCGTTTGCCATCAGATCGCGCAGGATGCCGCCGAAGGTCGCCGTCAATGTGCCGGTGACGATCGCGATGGTCGGCGAGCCGGTGGCGGCAAGACCCTTGGCGGCACCGAGAACGCAATAGGCGGCAAGACCGATCGCATCCAGCCAGATCAGCAGGCGATAGCGCGATTCCAGCAGATGGGCGGTGAAGAAGACAATGACGCCCATGATGCAGCAGACGAGGATATAGGCAGGGTTCAGCACCCAGAAGACCGGCACACGGCCGAGCACGATGTCACGCACGGTGCCGCCGCCGGTTCCCGTCACCATGGCGAAAAACAGAAAACCGATCAGATCGAGCTGCTTGCGCGAGGCGGCGAGCGCGCCTGTCGCGGCAAACAGCGCAATGCCGGCATAATCGAGATAGACGAGCAAGGACATGCGGACCCCGGAACCGGCGAACAGTTTCCGGAAAGAACCATGGCGGCAAGGGCGGCGCAAGGCGGCGCGGCCATAAAGCATCCGTCTTTATTCGATGCATGTCGTTATCCAAGAACCGCTGCGCGGTTTTGGGTGACACGCATTGGTGCAGAGCCTTTGTCCAAAAGAGGAAAGCCCGTGAAAACGCTGGTGCTCGCCGTTCTCAATATCGTCCTGCTGCTCGCCATGCCGGTTGCCGCGCTTGCCCAGCAATCGCTGATCTCGGACCCCGAGATCTACGAGAAGAAGCATTTCCAGGAACAGTGCAAGGCGGCCGAATTCGCCGACGGCTTCGTTATCAGGCAGGACATCAACAATGACGGACTGATCGACGCCGTGGTCAATGAGGGCCAGCTGACCTGCGACGGGCAGAAGGGGCCGCAATGCAACGACGACGGCTGCACCTATAATTTCTATCTGCAGGTCGCCGAAGGCGGTTATTTCATGATCGCGACGGCACAGATCTACGGCTACGACTTCGTTCGGCGCTTCGGCAACATGGTGCTGGCGATGAAGATGCATCCGCGTTTCTGCGACCGCACCGAAGGCGATCCCTGCATCGTGACCGCGCGTGTGCGCGGCGCGAAATTCGTCACCATCTCGAAGAAATAACTTAGCGCGGATAAAGCTCCGACGTCCGGCCGGCGAGATAGTAGCCGATGAGGCCGTACCATTCGCGGATCGCCGTCGCCATATTCTGGGCATTAAGATTCGGCTGAGTGAAATCCAGGCTCAGCCGAACCTGCCCGTCGGTACGATAGTCGGTCGGCCAGGGCACGATGTCGATGCCGAGCTTGCGGAAGATGCCGACGGAACGCGGCATATGGAAGCCGGAGGTGATCAGCAGGCAACGGGAAAGACCCTGGCCGGCGAGGAATTCCCTGGTGTTGACGGCATTTTCGAAGGTCGTTCGCGATTGCCGCTCCTCGATCAGGCGATCCTTGCCGATGCCGAAGAGCGGGAAGAAACGCTCGGAGGCCGCCGCATCGCCTTCGTAAATGCCCGAGAGTGAGCCGTCGCCGCCCGAGATCAGGATGCGCGACTGCGGAAATTTCTGCGCGAGCCGCAGGGCTTCGATGAAGCGGTCGGCGGCAGGGTTGAATTCAATGCCGTGACGCGCCGTATTCACCTCGTTTTCGAAGGCGCCGCCGAGCACGATCATGCATTGCAGGCTATCAGGGTCGGCTGCGGGTTTGGCGAAGCGCTCCTCGAGATCCTGCATCAGAAGGTTGCCGGCCGTGGTGTAGAGCGTGACGAAGAGGATGACGGCTGAAGCCATCGCGCCGAGGATGCTCAAGGTGCGCCAGCGCAGGAGGCCGGCGGCAAAGGCGAAGAAGACGAAAAAGAATGCCAGCGATAGCGGCTGGGCAAAAATCCAGACAAGCTTCGAAATGATGAACAAGACCTACTCCTTGAGGATGGGCGGCGGTCCTTCCTATCCGATTCGACCGTAACAGGAATGCGACGGGTCTTATCTCTAGCGCAGGGCGCCCGTGTGGTGCGGCGCGAGCTTCTGGTTGAAGCGCCGCTGAAGCGGCCGGGGAATGAACTTGGCGACAAGCGCCAGCGCCATGGCAAAGATGGAGACCAGCCACAAGGCATGGGCACCGGTCAGCCGCGTCAGGACCGCACCGGCGATCGCGCCGAGCATCATGCCGCCCCAGGGCACGAGCTGGATGGTCCATTCGACACGGCGATCGCCGATGATCCAGCGGCCGATGCCGCGGCCGAAACGCGACAGCGCGCCAGTCACATAGGTCAGGCCGATTGGCAGGCCTTCGATATGTTCAACGGCGGCGTTCACCATGCCCATGGAACAAACGATCATATAGAACCGCACCAGCATCAGGCTCTCAGCCGTCGTCATCGAAGCAAGCGCCAGAACGAAGCCGACGCAGCCGAGCACGACGAAGATGCGCCGCTCGGAGACATGGGCGATGACGATGCCGGCCGCATTGCCGAGCACGAAAACCAAAATGGCGGAGATCAGCACCGCCGCGTGATAAAGATTGCCTTGGCTGAGGGCGAGTGCGGCCCGCGTCGTATTCCCCGTCATGAAGGAGACGAAATCGCCGGTCAGCAGCAGCCCGGTCGCATCGGTCATGCCGGCAAGAAATGAAATCGAACCGACAAGGGCGAGCCCGGTCAGGGTTCGTCGTGTACGAATGATACGGCGGCGTCGTGCTCTGGTCATTGGTCGAAGGGTCCTGAAGGCGAATCACTGCGATTCTAAATCCTCTTCGTTGAGGAACTGGCAAAGAGGATTTCACCGAGACGGGGCTTGTACGGCAGGATTTTTTCGATCATAAAACGGCGTCGCTTCAGACCGAAGCTCCGTAAGCGTTTACGTCAATCAACGCGCAACCCGCCGGTCGGCGCTGCGCGATTGTTTCGATCGGCATCTTACGGAGATCAAAATGCCCAAAGGCAAACTCCCCAAACGTTACAACACGATCGTCACGCCGCTCATCCTCTCGCTGCTGATGACCTCAGTCGTCTCGGCGATCAGCATCGTCAGAGCACAAGGCCTGACCGCAGCTGCACTTGCCATGTGGCCATCCGCCTGGGCCCTCTCCTGGGCAATCGCCTTTCCGGTGCTGTTATTGGTGCTGCCGGTGGTGAAACGGGTGACGGCAGCGATCGTGGAGATGTGAGGCGGAAGGTTCCGGCGGGCCGTGGGAGCGGCCTGCCGGAGTTGGCTGAGGTGGTCAGAGTCTTTCGAATGCACAAGCCCATCACGTGATCGAGCTGTTCGGCTTTAACGCGCGCCGGCGCTTATTCGGAATCGGTCTTCCGGTTGGCGAGGCGATTGGGATCCAGGTGCGGCTGGACCAATCTCTTGCGGGCAAAAGCCCTGCCGGAATGCGATTTCAGATATTTTTCGAATTCAAGAGCTATGTGCTTGTCGGGGAAGGCGCAATACCAGAGCAACTTCCACGGTGCGAACTTGGCGGTATGGGCGGATTTGCCGGCGTTGTGAGCCGAAAGGCGCTGTTTCAGATCGGCGGTAGACCCGGTGTATTCCTGATCGGGAAAATCAACGCTGCGGAGAATATAAACGTACCACATCAGCGTTTCAGCCCGTCGTCGCCCTTCGGGCTGTGCCGGGCACTGCTTCGGCCTAACGGTTTCTCGCGGCTGCGCCACGCGAAGCCCGTAAGGGCGAAGCGTGGTGGAGCTAAGCGGGATCGAACCGCTGACCTCTTGCATGCCATGCAAGCGCTCTCCCAGCTGAGCTATAGCCCCATCAAGATGGTCCGGCTCAGGGCCGGTCCTGGGATGCTCCGAAGGCGCGTGCCCTGCGGAGTGGCGGCTTATTACTTCCGGTTTTCGGAGATAGCAAGCCTAAAAAATTCGGCCCGGAGAATTTTTTCCTCGCCGGGCCGAAATGCAGTCGTCAGACTTCGTCTTCGTCGCCGGTGACGCCGATGATGTCGCTCATGTCGTCATCGTCGTCGTCTTCGTCGGGCGTGAGGAAGGTGTCGTCATCGTCGTCGCCTTCGATTTCGACGTCGTCGTCGCCCATATCGGGGATGTCGTCGCCGCCGGCGGCGTCATCGGCATCCTCGAGCGAAACCAGTTCGACTTCGGTGTTTTCGGTATCGACTTCCGCGACCTCGTCTTCTTCGGCAACATCGGCGATCGCCGAGGTTTCCTCGAAAAAGGACAGGGGATAGGACTTGCCGGTATAAGGGGAAACGATCGGATCCCGGTTCAGATCATAAAACTTCTTGCCGGTTTCCGGATCGGTGCGCTTGGTTCCAAGTTCCGCTTTCGCCACTATAAGCCTCGTGAGAATGGCCGAATCCGCGATTCGGCAAAATGCCGTGCAAGCCGGCGTTCCATCGGAATTTATAAGCCGGTCCCCTTAATCGCTGTGGCTTCCCATGTCAAAGCCAAACTTTATCATCTCCGTGCGGCCGTTTTCGCCGGCTGACGGATGACCGCTGACGGCGTTTGTGGTAACGAGCCGCGGCAGTAGAAGAAGCGCGCGAAGGCAGCAGCCGGCAAAACCGAAGCTTCGGAAGAAATGTGCTGCAGTTACAGGGGATTACGCGATGCACGGGTCTGCGCCGCAGGCTGCCGTCAACTTCGAGATCTTCCGGCCGCATTTCGGCAACACGGGCCCCTTCGCCCATCATCGCAGGATTGATTCGCATGGCAACCAAGAGTTTCACCATCGCCATCGACGGCCCGGCGGCGGCCGGCAAGGGGACGCTTTCGCGTCTTATCGCTGAACGATACGGCTTTCACCATCTCGACACGGGGCTCACCTACCGCGCCACGGCCAAGGCGCTGCTCGACGCCGGCTTGCCGCTCGACGACGAGGCGGTGGCGGAAAAGATCGCGCGGGAGGTTGAACTTGCCGGGCTGGATCGCGATATACTTTCCCGACACGAGATCGGCGAAGCCGCCTCGAAGATCGCCGTGATGCCGGCGGTGCGCCGGGCCTTGGTCGAGGCGCAGCGTCGGTTTTCGACGAAAGCGCCGGGGACAGTGCTCGACGGACGCGATATCGGCACCGTCGTCTGCCCGGATGCGCCGGTGAAGCTCTATGTGACGGCGTCGCCGGAGGTGCGCGCCAGACGACGTTACGACGAGATCCTCGGCAAGGGGGCGACGGCGGATTTCGAGGCGATATTCGAGGACGTCAAGCGGCGCGACGAACGCGACATGGGACGGGCCGACAGCCCTTTGAAACCAGCCGATGATGCGCACTTGCTTGATACGTCGGAAATGAGTATAGAAGCCGCGTTTCAAGCCGCTCAATCGATCATCGATGCGGTCTTGAATCGAAATGCCTAAATTCAAGCGATTTTGCGTGCTCAGAAGCATGGATCGCTTTACTGCAGCCTGAAATTCCGTCCAAGCGCCGGATTGCCTTCGTGAAAGAAGGCGGACTGGGTTCAGGCCCGTTCAACGCAAACCAACCGGCGCATACGTGAGCCTTGAAGCTATCGAAGGCCACGCAGGAGATTTTATGTCAGTAGCAACTCCCTCTCGCGAGGATTTCGCGGCCCTTCTCGAAGAGTCCTTTGCCAAGAACGATCTGGCTGAAGGCTATGTCACCAAGGGCATCGTCACGGGCATCGAAAAGGATGTCGCCGTTGTCGACGTCGGCCTCAAGGTCGAAGGCCGCATCGCGCTCAAGGAATTCGGCGCACGCGCCAAGGACGGTTCGCTGAAGGTCGGCGACGAAGTCGAAGTCTATGTCGAGCGCATCGAAAACGCGCTTGGTGAAGCCGTTCTGTCGCGCGAGAAGGCTCGCCGCGAAGAAAGCTGGATCAAGCTCGAAGCCAAGTTCGAAGCCGGCGAGCGCGTCGAAGGCGTGATCTTCAACCAGGTCAAGGGCGGCTTCACCGTCGACCTCGACGGTGCGATCGCCTTCCTGCCGCGTTCGCAGGTCGACATCCGTCCGATCCGCGACGTAACCCCGCTGATGCACAACCCGCAGCCCTTCGAAATCCTCAAGATGGACAAGCGCCGCGGCAACATCGTGGTTTCGCGCCGTACGGTTCTCGAAGAGTCCCGTGCCGAGCAGCGTTCTGAAATCGTTCAGAACCTCGAAGAAGGCCAGGTTGTCGACGGCGTCGTCAAGAACATCACCGATTACGGTGCGTTCGTCGACCTCGGCGGCATCGACGGCCTGCTGCACGTCACCGACATGGCATGGCGCCGTGTGAACCATCCGTCGGAAATCCTGAACATCGGCCAGCAGGTCAAGGTTCAGATCATCCGCATCAACCAGGAAACCCACCGCATCTCGCTCGGCATGAAGCAGCTCGAGTCCGATCCGTGGGATGGCATCCAGGCCAAGTATCCGGAAGGCAAGAAGATTTCCGGTACCGTCACCAACATCACCGACTACGGTGCGTTTGTCGAGCTGGAGCCGGGCATCGAAGGCCTGATCCACATCTCGGAAATGTCCTGGACCAAGAAGAACGTTCACCCCGGCAAGATCCTGTCCACGAGCCAGGAAGTCGAAGTCGTCGTTCTCGAAGTCGATCCGTCCAAGCGCCGTATTTCGCTCGGCCTCAAGCAGACGCTGGAAAATCCGTGGGCAGCATTCGCCCGCAGCCATCCGGCCGGCACTGAAGTCGAAGGCGAAGTCAAGAACAAGACCGAATTCGGCCTGTTCATCGGTCTCGACGGCGATGTCGACGGCATGGTGCACCTCTCCGACCTCGACTGGAACCGTCCGGGCGAACAGGTCATCGAAGAGTACAACAAGGGTGACGTCGTCAAGGCCGTCGTTCTCGACGTCGATGTCGAGAAGGAACGCATCTCGCTCGGCATCAAGCAGCTCGGCAAGGATGCTGTCGGCGAAGCCGCTGCATCGGGCGACCTGCGCAAGAACGCCGTTGTTTCCTGCGAAGTCATCGCGATCAACGATGGCGGTATCGAAGTGAAGCTCGTCAACCACGAGGACATCACTTCCTTCATCCGTCGCGCCGATCTCGCCCGCGACCGCGACGAGCAGCGTCCTGAGCGCTTCTCGGTCGGCCAGGTCGTCGACGCCCGCGTCACCAACTTCTCCAAGAAGGACCGCAAGATCATGCTGTCCATCAAGGCTCTGGAGATTGCGGAAGAGAAGGAAGCCGTCGCTCAGTTCGGTTCGTCCGACTCGGGCGCTTCGCTCGGCGACATTCTCGGCGCGGCTCTGAAGAACCGCGGCGGCGAATAAGCCTCGCTTCCTCTTTGAACTGAAGAACCCGCCGGAGCGATCCGGCGGGTTCTTCATTTTCAGGTGATGAAAACCGCTATTCCCAGCCGACCATGCGCTGATAGAGCGCGTAGACCGGATCGGCTGCCGTGTCCGGCCGATACGCCGACGGCTCGGTGTCGATCATCTTCGGCGTCCTGCGCTCGGGTGCCGCCTCCGCCAATTCAGTATCGGGCTCGGCATCCTCGCCGCCGGATTGCGCCTGCTGCTCGTCCTGCGGCGCACCGTCCTGTTGATGGTGATGCTGGTGGCTCGTTTCATCGGCCTTTTCGTTCGACGGCGTATCCTTGGCGAATTGATAAGGAAGCTGGGCATAGGCAAAGCCCTCCGGCACCCTCGCCGCAAGCGGCGCATAAGAAGCCTCGGCCATCTCGGGAAGCGGCATCGGTTGCGGCTGTGCGGCAATTTCTTTCGGCTGGCGAGCGGCCACAGCCGTGGCCCGGGTTTCCATCTGCGACGGGTGGGGCGCTGCGGACTGTCGAGCATCGGCGGCGGCGAGATCAGCCGGCTGTCTCGTCAAGGTCTCCTTCGCTTCGCTGATGACGGCCTCGTCGAGAATGACATCGACCTCCACCGCCGCCTCGACAGCACCGTCCTCCAGCACGTTTTCCAAGTCCTGCTCACGGATGATGGTGACGATCATCTCGGAGACCTCTTCGGTCATGGAGGCGACGATTCCCGTCCAGTTCCGGGGAATGATTGGATCGGCTTTTTCCGACGTTGCGCGAGGCTGAATGACCGGCGACTCCGTCACCTCGGCCGTGTCGTCACCCGCATCCGGCTCTGCCGACGCCGATTGCCGAGCTTCGACCTTCGGGGCAAGCTCTGCTTTTGTTACCGAAGCGGAGCGAATCCGGTTTTCAGGCGGCGAATTTTCGGGGTCAGCGGCTTCCACGGCTGCGGCGATGACCGCCTCCTCGGTTGTCGGAAGCAGGGCGGTCTCGATCAATTTGCCGGCTGGTTCAGTTCGCTTTTCCGCCGGCTGGCGGATCGTGGCGGGCAGGCTGTCTTCATGCAGCTGGATCTCGGGCCGGGCCTCGGCACGCATCGGCGACGCGTCGTTCTGGCCATAGGAGCGGACGACGGCGCGGGCGGCGAGATCGCGATCCTTGTAACGCACTATTTCCAGATAGGCGATGACACGCGCCGCCTCAGGCCCCGCCGGGTTCTTCAGGGCTTCGGCGATCATCCGGAGCGGCAGGTTGTGACCTTGCTCAGTGAGCTGGCGTTCGACCTCGTCGATTCTGGCGGCCGGCAGCCGCTGAATGGCGTCGGCAAGCCGAGAGGCGAAGGCCAGATTTGTCTCGTCTTCACGGCGATCGAGGGAAATGGAACGGCCGGCCGCATCGATGACATCGAAAAGGGCTTCGACCATGCGCTCGCGCGCCGCAAGGAGCAGGATATTGAGCTTGCCGGCAATGGCGGAATTCAGGTCAGCGGCTTCGACCGGGTTGACGGGCGCGGGGGCAATCACCGAACGGTCAAGACCGCCGGCCACGATCGCCGCAGTCTGGCCTTGAGATGAAAAGCTTGCATTGGACGCTGCACGAACGGGGGTCAACATGGCATGCCCTTTCGTAAAGTGACGATGAAAGCAGGCTCTATGAAAGGACCGCGCTCATCCGGTCCCTTGCATCCCGAGCAGATCCTCCTGTCCGCATGACGCAAACGGCGCCATCGAATGCCTAAAAATTAAATCGAATATTAAGAAACAGAGATTAACGAATCGCTAACGCCGGCGGATCAGTTCATCCGCGACTGCAGACAGTGAAGATTGACGGCAATTCGTTCAGCTGTGAGCGAAGATATCGGCCTCTTCCCAGCCGAGCAGGTCGAGCTTGGCGCGGGTCGGCAGGAATGCGAAGCAGGCCGTGGCATGATCGAACCGGCCGTCGCGGATCAGGCGTGCCGTCAGCTTGTCGCGAAGCGCGTGCAAGTAAAGCACGTCGGAAGCGGCATATTCGAGCTGAGCCGGCGACAGCGTCTCGGCCGCCCAATCGGACGATTGCTGCGCCTTGGAGACATCGACATCGAGCATCTCCTTGAGATTGTCCTTGAGGCCGTGGCGATCGGTGTAGGTCCGGCAGAGGCGCGAGGCAATCTTGGTGCAGAAAACCGGGTTCGTCGTGACGCCGAAGGTATGGAAGAGCACGGCGATATCGAAGCGGCCATAATGAAAGATCTTCTGGTGCGTGGGATCTTCGAGAAGAGCGACGAGATTGGGGGCCTCTTTCTGGCCGGCGGCGATGCGGACGATGTCGGCGGTGCCGTCACCCGGAGAAAGCTGGACGACGCAGAGACGATCCCGCCGCGGCACCAGGCCCAGCGTCTCGGTATCGATCGCGATCGCGCCGGTGTAGCGGGCCGCGTCGGCCGCGGAAATATCGCCTTCGTGATAACGGATGGTGGCGGCCATGAGACTGTCTTTCGTTCGGATATTCTCCACTCGCGCTATAGCGCAAAGGCACGCATTGCGAAACTGCTTCCTGTTGCGGCTGGTTCAGAATGTCGGCGGCGTGTTGATCCATAAAAGCACGGTTTCGCCATCGTGGCGGTTGCGCCAGGAATGGTAGCGGCGGCTTTCGAAATACAGTGAATCGCCCGGACCGAGATCGAAGAACTGGTCGCTGTCGAGCACCAGTTCCAACCGGCCGGACAGGACATGCATGAATTCCTCGCCTTCGTGGCGATAGGCACCCTCGCTGGCGGCGCCTGGCGCCAGCACGAAACGATGGCAATCCATCATTCGGCTGCCTTCGGCAAGCAGCTGCACCATAACCCCGGGGGTCGTTTCCGGCCAGGTGCGCCACTCGCCGGCGCGTATCACTGCCGGCACCTCCTCGCTTTCCTCGCCGGAGAGGCGGGAGACGGTGGTGGCGTAATATTCGGCGAGGTCGTGCAGCGTCTTGAATCCGACGCCCTGCGAGGTGCGCTCCAGCGTCGAGAGCGTCGAAGCGGTGATGCCGATATCGCTCGCCACCTGATCGAGGGTCTTGCCGGCGGCGTGGCGGAGGCTCCGCAGTTTCCGGCCGAGGCCGGAACCCTGGCCGGTTTCGACGCCGTCGGCGGAAGGTTCCTCGCCCTCCAGCGCCTCTCGGATTGCTGCTGGATTGAGACCGCGCTCGACCCGGTACCAGGAGATGCGCTTCAGCCGCGCCACGTCGTCGGCGCTATATTGCCGATGGCCGGTTTCGGAGCGGCCGGGAACCACCAGGCCCTGGCTTTCCCAGAGGCGCAGCGTCGAGGCGGAGACGCCCACCAGCCGCGCGGCCTCCGCCACCTTGTAGCGCACAGGCCCGTTGTCACTCATCCGCCAATACCCCGATTCTTGTCGCGCGAGCATTCATCAAATCGCGTGATGTTTGAAGCAAAAAATGCCGCTTGTTTTCTTGCAGAAAAAATGTAGGAATTCCAGATATCTTACAGAACTTATGCAAGATAATCTCAAAAACCTGCAACACGGGAGCAGATCGATGACCGCGACAAGCCTTACCGACCGGAAGAACGCCGCGATTTCGCGCGGCGTCGGCATGACTACCCAGATCTATGCGGACCGCGCAGAGAATGCCGAAATCTGGGACAAGGAGGGCCGCCGCTATATCGATTTCGCCGCCGGCATCGCCGTGCTCAACACCGGTCACCGCCATCCCAAGGTCATTGCGGCGGTCAAGGATCAACTCGACCGCTTCACCCATACCTGCCATCAGGTGGTGCCCTACGAGAGCTACGTGCATCTCGCCGAACGGCTGAATGCGCTGGTGCCTGGCGACTTCGAGAAGAAGACTATCTTCGTCACGACAGGTGCCGAAGCGGTCGAAAACGCCGTCAAGATCGCCCGCGCCGCCACCGGGCGCTCGGCCGTCATCGCCTTCGGCGGCGGCTTCCACGGCCGCACCTTCATGGGCATGGCGCTGACGGGCAAGGTCGTGCCCTACAAGGTCGGCTTCGGTGCGATGCCGGGCGATGTGTTCCATGTTCCCTTCCCGGTCGAGCTGCACGGCGTCTCCGTCGACCAATCGCTTGCAGCGCTGAAGAAACTCTTCGCCGCCGATGTCGATCCGCAGCGTGTCGCAGCCATCATCCTCGAACCGGTGCAGGGCGAAGGCGGCTTCTATCCGGCGCCTGTAGCCTTCATGAAGGCGCTGCGCGAACTTTGCGACCAGCACGGCATCCTGCTCATCGCCGATGAGGTGCAGACCGGGTTTGCCCGCACCGGCAGAATGTTCGCGATGGATCACCACGAGGTGGCCGCCGACCTGACGACGATGGCGAAGAGCCTCGCCGGCGGCTTTCCGCTTGCTGCCGTCACCGGCCGCGCAGAAGTCATGGACGCGCCGGGACCGGGCGGGCTCGGCGGCACATATGGCGGCAACCCGCTCGGCATCGCCGCCGCCCATGCCGTCCTCGACGTCATCGCGGACGAAGACCTCTGCAACCGCGCCAACCAGCTCGGCGGGCGGCTGAAGCAGCGGCTGGAATCGCTGCGCGAGGGGGTGCCCGAAATTGCCGATATTCGCGGACCCGGCTTCATGAACGCCGTCGAATTCAATGACCGGACGACGGGATTGCCGAGTGCTGACTTCGCCAACAATGTGCGGCTGACAGCGCTCGACAAGGGGCTGATCCTGCTCACCTGCGGCGTCCATGGCAACGTCATCCGCTTCCTCGCGCCGATCACCATTCAGGACGAGGTCTTTGGCGAGGCGCTCGACATTCTCGAGACCTCGATGCTGGAAGCAAGCGCGGGCAAGTGACCGCATCGGAACCGCATTCTACGGCTGCCGGCACCGGCAGCCGCGTTCCCAATGAGGATTTGACATGGCTTTCACCACCGCACTGACGAAACACGTTCCCTTCTCTTCTCCCTTGCTTCGCGACGCCGGCTACATCAACGGCGTCTGGACATCAGGCAATGCTGCTGGAACTTTCGACGTGCTCAACCCGGCAACCGGCGAGCTGCTCGCCTCGCTGCCCGATATGGGCGCTGCCGAGACGCGGAGCGCCATCGATGCGGCCCATGCCGCCCAGCCGGCCTGGGCTGCCCGCCCGGCCAAGGAGCGCAGCCATATCCTGCGGAAATGGTTCGACCTGATGGTCGCCAATGCCGACGAACTCGCGGCGATCCTGACCGCCGAAATGGGCAAGCCTTTCGCAGAAGCGCGCGGTGAGATCCTTTATGCCGCCGCCTATATCGAATGGTATGCGGAAGAGGCCAAGCGCATTTACGGCGAGACGATCCCAGCGCCTTCCAACGATAAACGCATGATCGTCATCAAGCAGCCGGTCGGCGTCGTCGGCACGATCACGCCGTGGAATTTCCCGGCCGCGATGATCGCCCGCAAGATCGCGCCGGCGCTTGCCGTCGGCTGCACTGTCGTGTCGAAGCCGGCCGAGCAGACGCCGCTGACGGCGATTGCCCTTGCCGTGCTCGCCGAACAGGCCGGCGTTCCCGCCGGCGTCTTCAATCTGATCGTCGGGCTCGACGGGCCGGCAATCGGCCGAGAGCTCTGCGGCAATGAGAAAGTGCGCAAGATCAGCTTCACCGGCTCGACCGAGGTCGGCCGTATTCTGATGCGGCAATGCGCCGACCAGATCAAGAAGGTGAGCCTGGAGCTCGGCGGCAACGCGCCGTTCATCGTCTTTGATGATGCCGATCTCGACGCCGCCGTCGAGGGCGCGATCGCCTCCAAATATCGCAATGCCGGGCAGACCTGCGTCTGCGCCAACCGCCTTTATGTCCAGTCAAACGTCTATGACGCCTTTGCCGCCAAGCTCGCCGCCAAAGTCGCCTCGATGTCGGTCGGCGACGGGTTCAAGCCGGGCGTCGAGATCGGGCCGCTGATCGACGAGCAGGGTCTTGCGAAGGTGGAGGACCATGTCGGCGACGCGCTGGCGAAGGGCGCCAAGGTTCTGACCGGCGGCAAACGCATCGACGGCGCCGGCACTTTCTTTGCGCCGACGGTGCTAACCGGCGTGACGCGCGGCATGACGGTGGCGCGCGAGGAAACCTTTGGGCCGGTGGCGCCGCTCTTCCGCTTCGAGACGGCCGAGGACGTCCTCGCTCAGGCCAACGACACCGAATTCGGCCTTGCCGCCTATTTCTATGCCGGCGACCTGAAGAAGGTCTGGCGGGTGGCGGAGGCGCTGGAATACGGCATGATCGGCATCAATACCGGGCTGATGTCGTCCGAGACGGCGCCGTTCGGCGGTATCAAGCAATCCGGCCTCGGCCGCGAGGGTTCGCGCCATGGCGCCGACGATTACCTGGAAATGAAATATCTCTGCATCGGCGGCGTCTGATTCGTCGCCCTGACAGGACAAGCACGCGGCATTGCGCCGCGTGCTTTTAATAATGCGGCGGACGGGTGATGGCCGGGGCTTCCAGCGACTGCTCCTCCAGCGACAGGAAGCGTTCTGTCAACCGATCAAGCTTGATGCGCATCTGCTCCACGATCTTCCATTGTTCGGCGAGCTGATCGGAAAGCTCCTCGATCGTCTTTGCCTGATAGGCCAGCGTTTCCTCCAGCCGGGTGATACGGGTGGTCTCGTCGGACATTAGAGCCTTTCCGGGTTAGATTGCAGCATTCTGCCGGAGCAGGTTTTCGTCAGGGCAAAGGCGATTGGCGACGGGCATACCTCTTGGTACGTCCGAGCCGATCGCCTTTGATCCTGGCGGAAAGATGCCCGGCCCTTCGGGTTGGCTGAAACGGGCCGGCTGATCGACCGGCCGGCTTGGCCGTAGAGCTTTGCTACGACGCGCGCCGGCCGGTCGACCATCCGACTCCGTTTGAGCCAACAGAATGCTACAATCTAACCCGGAAAAGCTCTAGATCCTCCTTTGCCGGCACCGGCAGAACAGATGACTTTCCAAAGCGGAAATAGGCCACCGCGTCAATGCTTTCGAGGGCGGGCGCGCCCACGCGCGAAACCGAACCGTTTGGTTACTAAAAGGCCTTGCCGTGCCTGATGTTGTGGGGTAGGCCCTAATCCATCAGGGAGGAATACTGATGGATGCAGGCAACGGCTTTCTTCATCCGGACCGGCTCTTTCCGGCCGACCCGGCGACACGGACCATCGCGCGAGACCTCTACGAGACGGTGCGCAATCTTCCGATCGTCAGCCCGCACGGGCACACCGAACCGTCCTGGTTCGCCGACGACAAGCCCTTTGAAGACGCGGCTTCGCTGCTGGTCATTCCCGATCACTATCTCTTCCGCATGCTGCACAGCGTCGGCGTCACCTTGGACGAGCTCGGTGTTCCCAGGCTCGACGGCAATCCGGTGGCTGAGGGGCGGGCGATCTGGCGGACCTTTGCCAAGCATTACCATCTCTTCCGCGGAACACCCTCGAGCCTCTGGGTCGACCACGCCATGTCGGCCGTACTCGGCTGCACCGAGCCGCTGACGGCGGATAATGCCGATGCGCTCTACGATCACATCAATGCCCAACTCGCTCGTCCCGAATTCCGCCCGCGAGCGCTGCATCAGCGATTCGGCATCGAAACGATCGCGACGACTGAAGGTGCGCTCGACCCGCTTGTCCATCACCAGAAGATGGCGGCAGAGGGCTGGATCGGCAAGGTGCGCACCACCTACCGGCCGGACAGCGTCACCGATCCTGATGCCGTCGGCTTCCGCGACAATCTCGTCAAGTTCGGTGAGATCACCGGCATCGACGTGACGAACTGGGACGGCCTGATCGAGGCGCATCGGCGCCGGCGCGCCTATTTCCGCCAGTTCGGCGCGACTGCGACCGATCACGGCGTGCCGAGTGCCTTCACCGCCGATCTGCCGCTTGCCGAAAAGCAGGCGCTGCTCGACAAGGCATTGAAAGGCCCGCTTTCGGCTGCCGATGCCGAGCTTTTCCGCGGCCAAATGATGACCGAGATGGCCGGGCTTTCGGCCGAGGACGGCATGGTGATGCAGATCCATGCCGGCTCACGGCGCAATACCGACAGCGGACTCTTTGCCACCCGCGGCCCCAATATGGGCGCCGATATCCCGACGCGCACCGACTGGGTCGGCGGCCTCAATGCGCTGCTTTCCAAATATGGCCATGCGCCAGGCCTGCACATCCTGCTCTTCACGCTCGACGAGACGACCTATGCCCGGGAACTCGCGCCGATGGCCGGCCATTGGGCCTGCCTGATGATCGGCCCGCCTTGGTGGTTCCATGACAGCCCGCTTGGCATCCGCCGCTATCTCGACCAGGTCGTCGAGACGGCCGGTTTCGCCAATATGGCGGGTTTCAACGACGACACGCGCGCGCTGCTGTCGATCCCGGCCCGCCACGACGTCTGGCGCCGCGAAGTCTGCCGCTTCCTCGCTGGGCTCGTCGCTGAGCACCGGATTTCCGGGAAGGAAGCCGAGATCGTGGCGAGCGAACTCTCCTATGGCAATGCGAAGAAGGCCTATAAGCTGTGAACGAACGACTGCAGACCCTTTCCGGCCTCGCCCCGACGGCGAAGCTCCCCGCCTATAACCGGAATGCACTGAAAGCCGGCATCCTGCATCTCGGCCCCGGCGCCTTCTTCCGAGCCCATTTCGCGCCCTTCACGGATGGCGCGCTCGCAGCCGCCGACGGCGACTGGGGCATCGAGGTGGCGAGCCTGCGCACGCCCGATGTCGCGGACAATCTCTCCGCCCAGAACGGGCTCTATACGGTGCTGATCCGCGACACGTCAGGCACGACGGCCGAAGTGATCGGTTCGATCCTGAAGGCGCATGTGGCGCCGCGCGATCCCGCCGGGCTGCTGGCGCGGCTCGAGGACCCCGCCATCCGCATCGTCAGTATGACGGTGACGGAAAAGGCCTACGGGTTCGATCCCGCAACCGGCGGTCTCGACCTCAAACATCCCGATATCGTCGCCGACCTCGCCAACCGACATGCGCCGCGCGGCGTCATCGGCTATCTTGTCGCAGGCCTTGCGCGCCGCCGGCAGAAGGGCATCGCACCCTTTACGCCGCTGAGCTGCGACAACCTGCCGAGCAACGGCGCCGTGCTGAAGCGCCTCGTGCTGGAATTCACCTCCCGCATCGATGCCGAGCTGCATCACTGGATCGAAGCGAATGTGCCCTTCCCTTCGACGATGGTCGACCGCATCACGCCCGCCAGCACCGAAGCGACCTATGCCGATGCCGAGCGGTTGACGGGCCGCACCGACTTGGCGGCGATCGAGACGGAGCCTTTCACGCAGTGGGTCATCGAAGACCATTTCGCCAATGGCCGTCCGGCCTGGGACAAGGTGCGCGGCGCGCTGATGGTCGAGGAAGTATCGGCCTACGAAAAAATGAAGCTCAGGATGCTGAACGGCGCCCATTCGCTGCTTGCCTATCTCGGTTATATCGGCGGCTATGAATTTATCCGCGACGTGATGGATGATACCGGTCTGGCAGCACTCGCCTACCGCCATATGCACGCGGCGGCGCGTACCCTCGATGCGGTGCCCGGCATCAATCTCGATGATTACGCCAATGAATTGATAGCACGCTTTGCAAATAAGGCGATCGCGCACCGCACCTACCAGATCGCCATGGACGGCACGCAGAAACTGCCGCAGCGGCTGCTGGAGCCGGCCTGCGAGGCGCTGGCGCATGGCGACCGGGCGGAGACCTATGCGATCGCCGTCGCGGCCTGGATGCGCTATGCGCTCGGCGAGCACGGCAATGGCGATCGCTATGAGCTGCGCGATCCCCGCGCTGCTGAGATCGCCGCGCTGATTGCCGACGTCCCGCGCACCGGCCCGGCGATCTCGGCGGCTCTCTTCACCCTGCCCGGCCTTTTCCCGTCGGCTTTGACAGGGCATCGGGCCTGGACGCAGGATGTCTCGGATAAGCTCGAGATCCTGATCCAGGACGACCGGCTGCCGTTGTTTTGAGCGCTTGAAGGCTTTTCGGCAAAGGGGGTGTCCCACGGCACGCCCTCTCTTTGCGTCGCTTCATGTCAGGCCTTCACGCGCGCCATCTCCGGATCATAGAGCGGCGCCAGCGACACCTTGCAGGGGATGCGCTGCCTCGCGACGTCGAGCTCATAGGTGCCGGAGAGGACGAAATCCTCCGTCACGCCTTCCGGGTTGCGAACGTAACCGTAGCCGATCGCCTTCCCAAGCGTATAACCGAAGCCGCCGCTCGAGAGCCAGCCGACACGTTTGCCGTCGCGATAGATGGTTTCGCGGCCGAGCAACACGGTATCGGGATCGTCAGGAATGAAGCAGGCGAGGCGCTTCTTCACACCTTCCTTGAGCTGCCGTTCGATCGCTTCGCGGCCGCGGAAGGGGATGTTCTTGCGGCTCTTCACCGCCCAGCCGAGGCCGGCTTCGACAGGCGTATGATCGGGACCGATATCGGATCCCCAGGCGCGATATCCCTTTTCCAGGCGGCAGCTCTCGATGGCGCGATAGCCGGCATTGACAAGGCCGAATTCGCCGCCTGATGCCATCAGCACGTCATAGACCGTCGTCGCATATTCGACCGGGACATGCAGCTCGTAGCCGAGTTCGCCGACATAGGTGATGCGCAGCGCCCGCACCGGGCAGCCCGATATGCCGGTGGTCCTGACCTGGCCGAAGGGGAAGGCCGCGTTCGAAACGTCGCTGCCAGTTACCTTCTCCAATACGGCGCGGGAATTCGGCCCCATCAGCGACAGAACGGAATAGGCGGAGGTGACGTCGACCAGTTCGGCATGCATCTCGGCCGGAATATTGCGGGCTATCCAATCGAGGTCGTGGGTGGCAAAACCCGTGCCGGTGACGAGGTAATATTCGTTCTCGGCGATACGGGCGACCGTCAGATCGCATTCGATGCCGCCTTTGTCGTTCAGCATCTGGGTGTAGACGAGCGATCCCACAGGCCTTGCGACATCGTTGGAAGCGATCCAGGAGAGTGCTGCCTCGGCATCCCTGCCCTTCAGCACGAATTTGGCAAAGGAGGTCTGGTCGAAGATGACCGCCGCTTCGCGCACCGCCTTGTGTTCGCGGCCGACGGCCTCGAACCAGTTCTGTCTGGTATAGCTGTAGACATCCTTCGGCTCTTCGTTGGCAAAGAGATCGGCAAACCAGTTCGGCCGCTCCCAGCCGAGCTTCTCGCCGAAGCAGGCGCCCTGCGCCTTCAGCCGATCGTAGAGCGGCGATTTGCGGCAGGGGCGGCCGCTCGAATGCTCCTCGAACGGCCAGGCCATAGTGTAGTGTTTGCCATAGGCTTCGAGCGTGCGGGTGCGCACCCAGTCGGTATCGAAATGCGGGCGGCCGAAACGGCGGATGTCGACCGGCCAGAGATCATAGGGCGGCTCTCCCTTCGTCACCCATTCGGCAAGCGCCATCCCGGCGCCGCCGGCAGACGCGATGCCAAAGGCGTTGAAGCCGGCGCCGACGAAGAAATTTTTGAGTTCCGGCACCTCGCCAAGAATGAAGTTGCCGTCAGGCGTGAAGCTTTCCGGGCCGTTCAGCAGCTGCTTGACGCCGACATTCTCCAGCGCCGGAACGCGGCCGAGCGCCTGTTCCATGATCTGTTCGAAATGGTCGAAATTGCTGTCCAGCAGCGTGTAGTGGAAGTCTTTCGGTATCCCGTCTTTCGCCCAGGCAATCGGGTTCGGCTCATAGCCGCCCATGACGATGCCGCCGACCTCTTCCTTGTAATAGGTCAGGCGATCGGGATCGCGCAGCGTCGGCAAGTTGGAGGGCACGCCGAAGGATTCGGTGATGATGTATTGATGCTCGACGGAGACCAGCGGCACGTTAATGCCGAAGCGGGCTGCAAAGGCGCGCGTCCATTGGCCGGCGCAGACGACGACGCGCTCGCATTCGATGCGTCCCTCGGCGGTCACAACGGCGCGGATTCGTCCCTTGTCGATCTCGAGGTCGAGGACTTCGGTGTCCTCGAAGATCGAAACGCCTGATATGCGGGCGCCTTTGGCGAGCGCCTGGGTGATGTCGGAGGGATTGGCCTGGCCGTCCGTGGGAAGGAAGGCGGCGCCGACGAGATCGTCAATCGTCATCAGCGGCCAGAGATCGAAAGCCTCCTGCGGCGTCAGCAGCTGCATTTCGAGGCCGAAGGACTGGGCGGTGGTCGCCTGGCGCTTCACTTCCGTCCAGCGCTCCTCGTTGCAGGCAAGGCGCAGGCCGCCATTCATTTTCCAGCCGGTGCCGAGGCCGGTTTCCGCCTCCAGCCGCTTGTAGAGATCGACGGAGTAACCGAGCAGCTGGGTGATGTTGGCGCTCGTGCGCAGCTGGCCGACGAGGCCGGCAGCATGAAAGGTGGTGCCGGAGGTCAGCTTCTTGCGTTCGAGCAGGACGGTATCGGTCCAGCCGAGCTTGCCGAGATGATAAGCTGTCGAGCAGCCGATGATGCCGCCGCCGATGACCACGGCCTTTGCAGTTTTCGGTAATTGTCTCGTCATTTATTGATCCCGTTCAAAGGCTTGATAGGCGCGCTCGAAACGCGCGAGATTCTCGGCCGTGTAGGCGGCATAGTCGAAATCGATGGTGGAATGGACTTCCGAAATCATGCTCCAGAGCGTCTCGCGGAGCAGCGAGGCGCATTTCATCGCGGCGTATCGCCTGATGAGATCATCGGCTGGCGGCCGGCCGAAATAGATTTCCAACATCATCCGCTCGGCGGCTTCCGGCAGTTCGCTGTTGGAGGCCAATCCGCCCAGGTCGAAAAGCGGCGTGTTGAAACCCGCATAATCCCAATCGATCAGCCAAAGCCGCTTGCCGTCATCGAGAAAATTGGCTGCCAGCAAGTCGTTGTGGCCGAAGGCGATGTCGAAGGGCCCTGCCGCTTCTTCCAGCGTCTCGGCCCTGGCGAGGAGTTTCGCAAGCAAGGGAAGGTGGGCGCTGCCCGCCGCCCTCAGGCTGGCGGCATAATCGCGGATGACGTGGAAGACCCAGAAGATCATCGCCGGGCCGCGGAAATGCCGGGCGATGTTGTGGTGACAGGCACGCACCAGCGGGACCACCCGGGCAAGCATGTCAGGCGCCCTGATGTCCTCCGGCGAAAGCGCCCTCGCCTCGATATATTCGAGCACCAATACGCCGGGCGAATGATGGATGACGGCCGGCGATATGCCTGCTGCATGGGCGGCATAACTTGCAGCAAGCTCATTCTGCCTGATGATGTGATGGATCGGAATATCGGAGCCGAGCCTGACCACGCAGCGTGCGACAGCGTCGCTGACCAGATAGTTCCTGTTGGTGATGCCGCCTGTTATCGGCGCTATTTCGATCGAGCCCTGCCAGATGCCAAGCGCATGAATCCTATCCTCAGGCGTCATGCCAACCCCTCCTTGCGGCCCCTTCCGAAATGATGGGACAGAGCAGGATCGGCTGTCAAGCAGCGGCGGCAGCGCTGCGCGTCCTTCCGGACTCGCGGGAGCGCTCCCGGAGAGTCAGATCGTTTTGCCGGCGCCGTCGAATACTTGGCAGCGGGCGGGATCGAAGAAGGTCTTCACATTGGTGCCGCGCTCGACCTTCTGCTGACCGTCGAGGGCAATCGTCAGGAGCTGGCCATCCGGCGTCGTGGTATAGAGCATGGTGGCGCCGCCGAGATTTTCGACGAGGTCGACATTGACCATCGAGAGCGTGATCGCACCCTCCGCAAGAGACAGATGTTCGGGGCGAATGCCGAAAGTGACTTCCTGGCCGACCTCGCCTTTCAGCCGGCGCGGCAGGCGGACGGAGTTGCCGCAGACGTGAATGCTGGTTTCGGCCTCGCCGACGTTTTCGATGCGGGCCTTGAGGAAGTTCATCTTCGGACTGCCGATGAAACCGGCGACGAAGCGGTTGGCCGGGTTGTTGTAGAGATCGAGCGGCGCCCCCACCTGCTCGATCCGGCCCGAATTCAAGACGACGATCTTGTCGGCCATCGTCATGGCCTCGACCTGGTCATGGGTAACGTAGATCATCGTGTTGCCGAGCTGCCGATGCAGGCGGGAGATCTCGACACGCATCTGCACGCGCAGTTCGGCATCGAGGTTGGACAGCGGTTCGTCGAACAGGAAGATGCGCGGTTCGCGCACGATGGCGCGGCCGATCGCCACGCGCTGGCGCTGGCCGCCGGAGAGCGCCTTCGGCTTGCGCTCCAGCAGCTTCTCGATCTGCAGGATTTCGGCGGCGCGTTTCACCTTCGGCTGGATCTCGGCCTTCTTGTAACCCGCCGTCTCCAGACCGAAGGCGAGGTTCTTGTAAACGGACATATGGGGATAGAGCGCGTAGGACTGGAAGACCATGGCGATGCCGCGCTTGGCCGGCGCCACCTCGTTCATGCGCTCGCTGTCGAGCAGCAGCGCACCGCCCGAAATCTCCTCGAGGCCGGCGATCATGCGCAGAAGCGTGGATTTTCCGCAGCCCGAGGGGCCGACGAAAACGACGAATTCGCCGGGATCGATCGTCAGGTCGATGCCATGGATCACATCCATTGCGCCGTAGCGCTTCTCGACCTTCTGAAGAACGACACTGGTTGCCATCTTCTCAAAACCCCTCTCTTTTACAGGTTACTTCGTTCTTGCGCGCCAATCGGCGTATTTCGGACTGTCGGGACCGACCGGCAGCGGCACTTCGGCGCCGCTGTCCGATGACTGGTAGATGGCCGTGACGAGTTCCAGCGCGCGGCGCGCATCCGTCGTGGTCACCGGCAGGTGCCCTGTGCCGCTGAGAAAGGCGTGGAACTGACCCATCTGGGTGGTGAAGCGCGGCGCGACCGGCTGCCAGTCGCCGACCACGCGATCGATCTTTTCCCGGACGTCGTCATTGGCGGCGATGATCTTCCAGGGATCCTTGCCCGGCGTATAGGGTTCGTGCGTGCTTTCGAAAGTGACATTTTCGAAGTGCAGTCTTAGCCGGCTGATCTGTTCCTGCGAACCGAGCGTGCAGGACAACGAGACGAAGGCGCCGTTTTCCATCAGCAGGCTGGCGGAAGCGCAGTCCTCGACCTCGATATCGTTGACACGGGTGGCCACCCGACCGAAAACCCGTGCCGCCGGGCCCATCAGATGCATCAGCATATCATGGAGATGCAGCGCATGGGTGACGAGCACGCCGCCAAGCTCCGTCGCCCATTTGCCCCGCCAGGGCACGGCGTAATATTCGGGCTTGCGCAGCCAGAAGGTTTCGACGGAAGCCGTATAGGGCTTGCCGGCAATGCCGGCATCGATAATCCGTTTGGCCTTCTGGATGCCGTCGCCGTAGCGGTACTGGAAGATCGGCATCAGCACGCCTTTGGCGGTCTTTTCCGCTTCCATGATCGTATCGACCCCGGAAAGGGAGCCCGTCAGCGGCTTTTCGCAAACGACATGTTTGCCGGCACCGAGAGCAGCGACCACCTGCTCCAGATGAATGCCGGGAGGAGTGCAGATATCGATGATGTCGATCGTGTCGTCGGCCAGCAGCTCCGTAAAGGAGGTGGTGCGGCGTTCGATGCCGAACTCGTCGCCGACTGCCGCCAGGCGTTCTTCGTTCAGATCGCAGATCGCCGCCACCTTGAACTTATCGGAATGCGGCAGATAGCCTTCGACGATATGCGAACGGCCGATGCCGCAGCCGACGATCGCGACGGTCTTGATGCTCATGTTGCTCTTTTCCATTACTGCCATCAGCGTTTCATGCCGGTCGTGGCGATGCCCTCGATCAGCAGGCGTTGGAAGAACAGGAAGAAGAAGAAGACCGGCACCAGCGTCAGGGTCGACATGGCGAACAAGCCACCCCAGTCCGACGCGCTGGTCGAATCCACGAAGGTGCGCAGGCCGAGCTGGATCGTATAGGTGTTCATGTCGTTCAGGTAGATCAGAGGTCCGAAGAAATCGTCCCAGGTCCAGATGAAGGAGAAGATGGCGGCTGTTGCCAGCACCGGCAGCGACAGCGGCAGCATGATCTTCCAATAGATCCGCCAGGCGCTGCAGCCGTCCATCATCGCCGCCTCATCGAGTTCGCGCGGGATGCCGCGGAAGAACTGCACCATCAGAAAGATGAAGAAGGCATCACTTGCCAGGAACTTCGGCACGACGAGCGGCAGGATGGTGTTGACCCAGCCAAGGTTGAGGAAGAGCACATATTGCGGGATCAGCGTGACGTGATAGGGGATCATCAGCGTGCCGAGCATGATCGCGAACCAGAAGTTCCGGCCGGCAAAACGCAGCCGCGCAAAGGCGAAGGCCGTCAGCGAGCAGGCGATGACATTGCCCGTCACGACCAGCAGCGAGATGACGAGCGAATTCCAGAAGAACCGGCCGAAGCTGACGTCGAGGCCGACCCACCCGCGTGCATAAGACGAGAAATCGATCGACGACGGAATGAGCGAGGTCGACGAGAAGATCTCGGTTTCCGGCCTGACCGATGCCGAAACCATCCACAGCAGCGGATAGACCATGAGAAGCGAAGCGGCGATCAGCAGGGCGTGGACAATGAGCGACCCGGGCAGGCTGCGTTTGGTGATGTCCGATGGCGGCCTGGCCGCGGTGACGGAAGCGGTCATCTCAGTCATCGTAGTGCACCCAATAACGCGAGCTTAGGAAAGAGAAGGCGGTGAAGATCGCGATGATCACCACCAGGATCCAGGCAAGCGCCGAGGCATAGCCCATACGGAAATTGCCGAAGGCCTCCTGATAGAGGTAGAGCGTGTAGAACAGGGTCGAGTTGATCGGGCCGCCCGTACCGCCCGATATGATGAAGGCGGGCGTGAAGGCCTTGAAGGCTTCAATCGTCTGGACGACGGCGTTGAAGAAGATCACCGGTGTGAGAAGCGGCAGCGTGATCTTGTAGAACTGCCGGAATTTCGAGGCGCCGTCGAGGCTGGCGGCCTCATACATATCCTGCGGGATCTGGCGCAGGCCGGCGAGGAAGATGATCATCGGCGAACCGAACTGCCAGACGGACAGCGCCACCAGCGTATAGATCGAATAATTCGGATGCGAGATCCAGCTCGGCCCCTCGATGCCGATCTGGGCGAGGGCGGCGTTGACGAGGCCGTCGCTGGCGAAGAGCTGGCGCCAGAGCACGGCGATGGCAACGCTGCCGCCGAGCAGCGATGGCAGATAGAAGATGGCACGGTAGATGGGCAGACCGCGCAGGCCGCGGTTCAGCGCCATGGCGACCAGCAGAGCGAAGGTCAGCTTGAACGGCACCGAAAAGACGACATAGGTCAGGGTGACGTGCATCGCGGCGGAGAATTTCGGATCCGCCGTGGCGATGCGCACGTAATTCGCCATTCCTACCCACCGCGGCGACTGCAGCATGTCGAAGTCGGTGAAGGAGAGGTAGAGCGAAATCAGGGCCGGCCCGAGCGTCAGCCCGAAAAAGCCGATGAGCCACGGAAGGAGGAAGAGATAGCCGGGAGCATTGGCATTCCAGAGACGCCTGAAGCGTCCTTCGGCCACGGCCCCCTGATATCTTTCCACTGGTATGGCCCCTGCGGGCGTGCGCATCGCATTGCTCATACGGCATCAGCCTCGTGCGAGAATCTGCGTAATTTCAGTGACAAGCTGCTTGCCGCCGTCGGAAGGAGACAGTTGTCCGAAACCGACCTGTTCGGCAATGTTGCGCAGCATCAACTCACCTTCGCCGGCACCGGCCGGCGGCGGCGGCGGCAATTTGCCGGCGAGATCGCCAAGGCCGCTGACATAGGCCAAGGCAACCTTGCCGTTGTCGTCGAGCTTCGCCGCGACGACCTCACGCATGGCGGCCGATTCCGGAATGCCGCGCTCGACATCCAGGAGCAGCACAGCCTCGGGGTTCTTGACGAAGAAGTTGATGTAATCAACCGCCAGATCGATCGACTTCGACTGCGCCGAGACCGAGAAGAACATCGAAGGCTTGCGATAATGGCCGCCCTTCGAGTCAGGCTTGATGCGCATGTAGTTGGTGAGCGCCAGCTTGTCCTTGTTCATGGCCTGATAGGCGACGAACTGGTTGGAATGGGCAAAACCGGCGGCAGCCTTGCCGAGCGACACCGTGTTGGTTTCGATATCGTTCTTGTCGAGAGCCTGGATATCGGCAGGGACGCAGGCGCCGGCCGCACGGAACTTGGCCCACATGTCGTACCATTCCGATGCGTCGTCCACACCGAAACCGATCTTGCCGTCGGCGGTATAGAGCGCCTTGCCGCGCTGGCGCAGCCAGTTTTCGAACAGCGGTTCACCGCCGCTGCCGTCGGCGAGGCCGAACATGCCCTTGCGCTTGCCCGCCTTCGTGATTTCCGCACCCATGCGGGCGAATTCATCCCAGGTGGTCGCCTGCGTCGGCAGATCGACGCCGGCCTCTTTGAAAGCCGCTGTGTTCAGCACCGTTGCAGCCGAATTGGCGCCCAGGCTGACGCCATAGAGGTGGCCGTCGACGCTGCCGCCTTCGATCTGCGCCTTGTCGAAATCGTCGAGATTGAGCTTGGCCGGCATATAGGATTCAAGCGGTGCGAGCGCGCCGCGCCGGGCGTATTGAACAATGTAGCGATAGTCCATCTGAATGACGTCGGGCGCGTTGCGGCCCGCGACCTGGGTCGCCAGACGCGGCCAGTAATCGCCCCAGCCGAGGAATTCGCCGGTGATCGAGGTGCCCGGGTTCTTCGTCTGATAGAGCTGCGACACCTTGTTGGTGCGGTCGGCGCGCGGCTGCGAGCCCCACCACAGGAGACGCAAGCGCGTTTCCTGTGCCAAGGCGCTGGTTCCGAGCGCCGAAAGCGACAGAAGCGCTGCGCTTCCTGCAACGAAATTACGTCTGCTAACACGTAGAGTCATTTTTTCCTCCTCCAAAGGGAAGCGCCTCCACACGCTTCCGATTTAGTTTTGCTTGCGCAAATAACTAATTGGTTACAAGCTACGGGCAAAGCGGCAAGCCTGTCAAGCGGTGTCGGTCAGAGCATGATGTCGAAAGCGTTAGAGGTTCTCGGCGACTCATGCTTTCAGCATTCCGTTCCAGCGCGCCGCCCTTCCAAATTCGGTTTTTACAATTTCGCGCCGAAGGCTTATGAGCGCAACACGTGAAGACAGGGGTGGAGCGATGCACGACAGCGGGGAAAACAGAGAAAAGAAGCCGGCCCGGCGACCTTCGACGGAGCGGACGGCCCAACGCGATCCGGAGCGGACACGCGCCGCGATCCTCGAAGCGGCAACCCGCGAATTCGCCGAGAACGGCATGGGTGGCGCCCGTGTCGACGCCATCGCCGAACGTGCCGGCACCAACAAACGCATGCTCTACCACTATTTCGGTGACAAGGAGCAGCTCTACCTCAAGGTGCTCGAAGAGGCCTATGTCGGCATCCGCACAGCTGAGCGCGCGCTGCATATCGGCGATCGCAGCCCGGAGGAAGGCATCGGCGAACTGGCGCTCTTCACCTGGCGTTATTTCCTCCAGCATCCGGAATTCCTGAGCCTGCTCGGCACCGAAAACCTGCACCGCGCCCGGTGGCTGCGTCAGTCCATCCGGCTCAAGGAACTGCATTCGCATCTGATCGGCGAGCTTTCCCAAGTGCTCGAGCAGGGCAAGAAGCAGGGTGTTTTCATCGAGACCGCCGATCCCCTGCATGTCTATCTGACGATCGCCTCGCTCGGCTATTTCTATCTTTCCAACCAGTATACGCTTTCGACGATCTTCGGCCGCGACCTGATCGAGCCGGCCAATCTCAATGCCTGGGAGAGGCATATCGTCCACGTCACCCTCGCCTCGATCAAGCGCTGAATAGCGAAAGCAGGATTTGACTATTGACAGGCTCGCCGCTCTTCTGCCATCAAGTAACCGTTTAGTTACCGGCTTGGGAGGGCCGGGCCAGGACGCCCGCTCCCGCAGAAGAAGATTGCAGGGAGGAAAACATGGCACGCTTGGGGATCATCTTGCACGGCGTCACCGGCCGCATGGGTTACAACCAGCACTTGGTGCGCTCAATCCTGGCCTTCCGCGACCAGGGCGGCATCACGCTGAAATCGGGTGAAAAACTCGAGATCGACCCGATCATCGTCGGCCGCAATGGCGCCAAGATGGAAGAGCTGGCGAAGAAGCATAACATCAAGCGCTGGTCGACCGATCTCGATGCCACTCTCGCCAATCCCGACGACACGATCTTCTTCGATGCCGGCACGACGCTGATGCGCGCCGAGCTCCTGTCCAAGGCGCTCGACGCCGGCAAGCACGTCTATTGCGAAAAGCCGATTTCCGACGATCTGCAGGTGGCGATCGACCTTGCCCGCAAGGCGCGCCGCTCCGGCCTCAAGCACGGCGTCGTGCAGGACAAGCTCTTCCTGCCCGGCCTGCGCAAGCTGGCGCTGCTGAGAGATTCCGGCTTCTTCGGCAAGATTCTCTCGGTGCGCGGCGAATTCGGCTACTGGGTCTTCGAAGGCGATTGGGGCGTGCCGGCCCAGCGTCCTTCCTGGAACTACCGCAAGGGTGACGGCGGCGGCATCATCCTCGATATGCTCTGCCACTGGCGCTACGTGCTCGACAACCTGTTCGGCGAAGTCAAGGCTGTCTCCTGCCTCGGCGCCACGCATATTCCGCGGCGCATCGACGAGCAGGGCAAGCCTTATGATTGCGACACGGACGATGCGGCCTATGCGACTTTCGAGCTCGAAGGTGGCGCAATCGCGCAGATCAACTCTTCCTGGGCGGTGCGCGTGCGCCGCGACGATCTCGTCACCTTCCAGGTCGACGGCACCCATGGTTCGGCCGTCGCCGGCCTGACGAAATGCTGGAGCCAGCACCGCGTCAACACGCCGAAGCCGGTGTGGAACCCCGACCAGCCGCAGACGATCGACTTCTACAAGACCTGGGACGAGGTTCCGGATACGCAGGCCTTCGACAACGGCTTTAAGGCGCAGTGGGAAATGTTCATCCGCCATGTCGTCGAAGATGCGCCGTGGCCCTATGGGCTGGAGGCCGGCGCCAAGGGTGTGCAGCTTGCCGAGCTCGGGCTGAAATCCTGGGCCGAACGCCGCTGGCTCGATGTCCCCGCACTGGAGTTCTGAGCCGTGACAACGATCAATCTCCCCCTCGACGGCAAGATCGTTCCCTATACGCTGACCGGTACGCCGATCGAACTAAAGAAGCGCGACCCCAAGGCCTTTCCGCGCATCGCCTTCGCCGCCGCCCATGTGGTCGCCGATCCGCTTGCCGACAATGATCCGTGGCTGACGCCGGCGATCGACTGGGAGCGGACGCTCGCCTTCCGCCACCGGCTCTGGGATCTCGGCCTCGGCGTCGCCGAAGCGATGGATACGGCGCAGCGCGGCATGGGCCTCGGCTGGCCGGAGGCGCGCGACCTCATCCGCCGGGCGCTTGCCGAAGCGGCCGGCCGTAAGGACGCCTTGATTGCCTGCGGCGCCGGCACTGATCATCTGTCGCCCGGTCCCGACGTGACCGTCGATACGATCATCAAGGCCTATGAAGAGCAGATCGAAACGGTGGAGGCGGCCGGCGGCCGAATCATCCTGATGGCAAGCCGAGCGCTTGCCGTGGCGGCAAAGGGGCCGGACGACTATATCAGGGTCTATGACCGCATTCTTCGCCAGGTAAAAGAACCCGTCATCATCCACTGGCTCGGAGAAATGTTCGACCCGGCGCTCGAGGGATACTGGGGCAATGGCGACCACCTCAAGGCAATGGAAACCTGCCTTGGCGTGATCGAAGCCAATGCCTCAAAGGTCGACGGCATCAAAATCTCGCTGCTTTCCAAAGAGAAGGAAGTGGCGATGCGCCGGCGGCTGCCGAGATCCGTGCGCATGTATACCGGCGACGATTGCAACTATGCCGAACTGATCGCCGGCGACGAAGAAGGTCATTCGGACGCGCTGCTCGGCATCTTCGATGCAATCGCGCCGGCGGCTTCGGCTGCGCTCGACGCGCTCGGCCGCAAGAGCAACCACGAATTCTTCGGCCTGCTCGAGCCGACCGTGCCGCTGTCGCGCCACATCTTCAAAGCGCCGACCCGTTTTTATAAGACCGGCGTCGTCTTCCTCGCCTATCTCAACGGCCTGCAGGACCATTTCGTCATGGTCGGCGGCCAGCAGAGCACCCGCTCGCTGGCGCATCTGGCCGAACTCTTCCGCCTGGCCGACAAGGCGCGGGTTCTGGCCGATCCGGAACTCGCAACAGCGCGCATGAAACAGGTGCTTGCCGTCCACGGCGTCAACTGAAACACGACACCGCACGGGAGAAGAATGACATGCAGGTCGAAGGACTTTCGATCAATCTGGCGACGATCCGCGAGCAATGCGGCTTTGCCGAAGCTGTCGATATCTGCCTGAAGCACGGCATTACCTCGGTCGCTCCCTGGCGCGACCAGGTTGCCAAGGCCGGTCTCGACGAGGCGGTGCGAATCGTCAAGTCGAACGGCATCAAGCTGACCGGCCTTTGCCGTGGCGGCTTCTTTCCGGCGGCAAACGAGGCCGACTGGCAGAAGAACCTCGATGACAACAGGCGTGCGATCGACGAGGCGGCCGCCTTTTCCGCCGATTGCCTCGTGCTGGTGGTCGGTGGTTTGCCGGGTGCTTCGAAGGATATCGTCGCGGCTCGTCAGATGGTATTCGACGGCATTGCCGCCGTGCTGCCGCATGCGCAGGCCGCCGGCGTGAAGCTCGCCATCGAGCCGCTGCACCCGATGTATGCCGCCGACCGCGCCTGCGTGAACACGCTCGGCCAGGCGCTCGACATGTGCAATGAGCTCGGCGAGGATGTCGGCGTGGCGATCGACGTCTACCATGTCTGGTGGGATCCCGATCTCCCCAACCAGATTGCCCGCGCCGGCCGCATGAACCGCATCTTCGCCCATCACATCTGCGACTGGCTGGCGCCGACGAAGGACATGCTGCTCGACCGCGGCATGATGGGCGATGGCGTCATCGACCTCAAGGGCATAAGACGGATGATCGAAGCCGCCGGTTTCTTCGGCGCGCAGGAAGTGGAGATCTTTTCGGCCGAAAACTGGTGGAAGCGTCCGGCCGACGAGGTGATCGCCACTTGCGTCGAGCGCTTCCGGAGCTGCTGCCAGATCTGATTCTAGAGCATTTCCGTTTTTCTTCGAAACACGAAAATGCTCTATCTCTTTGTCTTTACGCAATTCCGGACGCAAAAACCGCTGCACACTTTTGCTGGAATTGCTCTGAAATCCAATTGTTTCATCACGTATGAAAGAGGAGTCATTCGATGGAGAAACGCCGTTTTGCCCTGATCGGCACCGGTAACCGCGGCACCACCATGTGGGGCAAGGACCTGCTTGCCGGCTGGCGCGAACATGTCGATCTCACAGCCATCGTCGAAAAGAACTCGCTTCGCGGCGAGCGCGCCCGCAACATGATCGGCAGCAATGCGCCGCTCTATGCAAACATCGATTCCATGCTTGCCGAGCAGAGGCCGGATCTCGCCATCGTCTGCACGCCTGACCATACGCATGACGATATCATCGTGCGGGCGCTGGAATCCGGCATCGACGTCATCACCGAAAAGCCGATGACCACCTCGGTGGAGAAAATTCGCCGGATTCTCGACGCCGAAAAGCGTACCGGTCGCCGGGTCGACGTCTCCTTCAACTATCGCTATGCGCCGACGGCCGCGAAGATCAAGGAACTGCTCAATGCCGGCGAGATCGGCCGTGTGACCTCGGTCGACTTCCACTGGTATCTCAACACCAAGCACGGCGCCGATTATTTCCGCCGCTGGCATGCCTACACGGAAAATTCCGGCAGCCTGTTCGTCCACAAGGCCACCCACCATTTCGATCTGCTGAACTGGTATCTCGACAGCGATCCCGAGGCCGTCACCTCCTTCGCCGATCTGCAGAATTACGGTCGCAAGGGCCCGTTCCGCGGGCCTCGCTGCAAGCTCTGTCCGCATGCGCAGGAATGCGACTATTATCTCGATATCGAAAAGGATCCGTTCCTCGATCAGCTCTACGAAGATCCTTCGAAGATCGACGGTTATTTCCGCGATGGCTGCGTCTTTCGCGAAGATATCGACATCCCCGACACGATGGTCGTGTCCCTCCGCTACCGCAACAACGTCCATGTCTCCTATTCGCTGAACACCTTCCAGCCGATCGAGGGCCATCACCTCGCCTTCAACGGTACGAAGGGACGCATCGAGCTTCGCCAGTATGAGGCTCAGCCCTGGGAGGTGCCGAGGGAAGACACCATCCTTCTCATCCGCAATTTCCCGAATGGGAAGGAGGCGGTGGAGCGCATTGTCGTGCCGCATTTCACCGGCGGCCATTACGGCGGCGACGACCGGATGCGCAACATGATCTTCAAGCCTGACATGGAAGATCGGCTCGGCCAGCGCGCCGGCACACGGGCGGGCGCCATGTCCGTGCTCTGCGGCATTGCCGCGCTGACGAGCTCGCGCACCGGCAAGGTGGTCGATATCGCCGAACTCATGCCCGAACTTGCCAATGACGGTTCGCCTAATTCGTTGAGAACACCACGCTGACCGCATGGCCAGCGCGATCGCGCGCGTCAGGCGATGTTTTCGAGATCCTGCCGGCGGATCTGGTAGAGCAACGGCCGGCCGGTCACAAAACGCTCAACCTCGTCCGCCGCCATCTCCCCGAGACGCGCCCGTTCCAGGCCGATGGCGCCGGCAATATGGGGTGTCAGGAAAACGTTCGGCAGATCGTAGAACACCGAACCCACCTCCGGAATTTCCGGATCGGTCACATCGATGACCGCATCGATGCGGCCGGTCTTCAGCTCCGAAAGCAGGGCTGCCTCATCAATGAGGATGCCGCGCGCGGTGTTGATAAGCGTTGCCCCGTCCTTCATCAGCGACAGTCTTCGCGCATCGATCATATGCTGCGTCGACGGCAGTGACGGCGCGTGCAGGGAAACGATATCGGCTCGGCCCATCAATTCGTCGAGATCGACCTTTTCCGCTCCCAATCCGGCGGCCTCGACGGCATGGAGCATGGGATCGAACAGCAGCAGCCTGTAATCGAAGGGTTTCAGGAGCTCGATCACGCGCCTGCCGATGCGCGAGGCGCCGACGATGCCGAGGGTGCGGCCATAATTGCCGATCGCTTCGCGCTGCATCGGATAGGTCCGATCGCGATTGCGGTCGCCGACGTAGAGGTCGCGGAAACGGAAGGCGCGTTTGCCGGCGAAGAGGATCGCAGCGAGCGTGAATTCGGCAACCGGCACGGCATTGGCCTCGGCCGCGTGGCTGACCGCTATGCCGGCTTCGAAGATGGCGTCGTCAATGATGCCCTTCACCGTCCCCGCCGCATGGACGACGAGACGAAGCCGCGGCGCGGCCGCGGGAATCTCAGGCCCGACATAGGGCACACCCCAGCCGGTGATCAGGATCTCCGCTTCTGAAAGCAGGCGTCTTGCCCGCGCGTCGTCCAGCCGCTGCAGCGGCTCGGGATCGAGCAGGCGCCCGATCGTATCGAGCCGGCGCAGGATCTCATCGGGCAGGACATGCTCCGTGCGCGACGGCTCCATGGCAAGGACGATGGCCGGGCGGCTCATGGCATCTGACCCGGCGCTTCGATGGCGCTGACGGTTACACCCTTTTCCCGCGCCAGGGCCTCCAGCGCCGCAATATCAGGCGCTTTCGGCGGTCGCGTCCAGGCCGACGAGACGGCAGCCGGATCGTCGAGCGCCAGCACCGCCGTCACCAGGATGGTCTCACCGGCCGGAATCTGCCCCCGCAGTTGCGGCACGATGGTCTTCGCGACGATCACATTGGTGTTGGGCTGGGCCTTCTGCGCGAGTCCGACACGTTTGACCGAAGAGCCGAGATCGAGAATGCCGGTGAAGTCGGCTTCGCCGATGGCATAGGCTGCCCCCTCCGAGGCCGACAGCCTATCCTGCTCGAAGTCGCGGCGGCCGATGGCAAAGCCGCCTTCGGCAATCCGCAGCGGCCGGCCCGACCTGATCCGGTGGAGGCGGATATGCCAGGGGGCGGCGGGCACGAGCCAGGTTTCGACTTCGGTATCGGGAAAGGGCGACCATTTCGAATGAAGCACATCACCCGCGAGCCGGGCCTCCTCATTCGTTTCACGCACGCGGTAGTGCAGGCCGTCATCGCTGAAGGCCAGCATGGAATCGAAGGCGGCCAGCGCAAAACCGCGTTCGTCGGATTCGACGCTGAAGCCGTATCGGCTCGAATATGCGAATTTCGCGTATTTCTCGGTGCCGAAACGCATCTGCAGGTTTTCCTGGCCGGAAGATAGGGCCACGACATCGCCGCCTGCCCGCATGAGGACCATGCCGGGATGGCGCTGGGGAACGACCTCGGGCGTGGGCTCCGGCGCCTTCTCGCTGGCGCTCCAGAAGGGATGATCTGCCGCGATCGCCAGCGGCAGGAAGGCCTTCAGGGCCCAATAAGGCGAGCCGGCGGAATTGTAGCTTTCCGACATCAGCAGGTTCGGGTAGCCGAAACCGATCGAGAGAGCGCCGTCGCGATCGGCGATCGGCTTGTCCCTCCACCAGCGCAGATGCTGCAGGCAGAGATGCTTGACCTCACCCCAGGGCAAAGCCTCGACATCGGCAAAGGCGAGCGCCGACCAGAAGCCGGCGCAGGCAAAACGGTAGGTCAGGCTGCGGCCGAAGGGAATCGTCGCGCCGTCGGCGGCAAACCAGTGGCGGAAATCCCGGGCGAAGAGGATGGCGCGCTCGCGATAGCGTTTCGCATAATCGTCATCGACGAGCTTCGAATAGATCAGCCCATAGAAATGCATGGCAAAGGGAATGTAGTGGTCGATACGACGCACGTTTCCGTCGCGATACCAGCCGTCGCCGATATAGAAGCCTTCGAGCTCCTGTAGATATTGCCGCGTCAGGCGGCGGTCGAAATCGACGCCGAGACGATCCAGCGCGATATCGACGAAGATGCGGAAAAATTTCCAGTTGTTGTCGGCATAGTCGAACTGCCTGGCATGTTTGAGATAGGCGACGACATTGCTGCGGGCGCGCGCATCGAGCGGCTCCCAGATCTTTTCCGGCACCAGCGCCAGGGCAAAACCAAGGGCAGCAAGCTCGACCATCCGCTGATCCCGGCCATTGACCGTTCCCCAATATTCGGGATGGGCGGGGTCGGTGCCGTTTGCGAGACCTTCGGCAAATCGATACCAGTGGGCGAAGTCGCCACCGCCGGCGCCAAAAGGCGCCAATCCCCAGAGCGGGCGGGCAAAACCCTCGAGATCGGCGGCCGCCCGATCGAAGTGGGCGGCGGCGCCATTGAGCCTGACGCGGGCATTGCCCTGTGAAAAGCAGGGAAGCAGCGGATCGAAGAGAGCGAGCAGAGCGCGGCTCATATCGGCGCGGGTTTCAAGCGAATTGCCGGCAAGTGGATTGGCGCTGGCGGGCTCGTAAGTCATCGGCACCTCTTACGGTTTCTCGGCATTGGCAACGCTCCCTCCCGGAACGGGAACGACCGCCTGGCAGATGTGGCGCGCAGCCGCAGTCCTGTTACGGAAACGGGACAACATCAGCGACACGGCCTCGCGCCCGAGGGCAGCCCGGTCGACCCGCATGGTGGAAAGCCGCGGATTGGTCATCAATGCGCAGGGCAGATCATCAAAACCGATTATCGCGAAATCCTCCGGCACCCGCAGGCCGGCCTCGGTGACGGCTTCGAGAACGCCGACGGCAATGAAATCATTCATGCAGAACGCCGCGGTGAAGCCGGCATTTTCGGCAAGGACTGCCGCGGTGCGTTCGTGGGCCTCGCGGCTGGCGCTACCCTGGAGCGCCAGCGAAACGAAGCGCCCCTCGGCACCGGGGACGGCGGCGATCGCCGCCTCGAAGCCACGAATGCGCTCCCGAATCGTATGGCGGTGAGAGCCGCTCAGATGCAGGATGCGGCGATGGCCGGCCCTCGTCAGCCGGCTGGCCGCCTCGAAGGCCCCGAAGAAATTAGCCGGCGAAACACCATCGAACTGCATCCTGGGATCAGTGCCGTTGACGAGCACAGTCGGTATCGTGGTGGCCTGCAGCCAGTCGCGCAAGCTTTCGTTGGGGTCGATGCCGACGAGAAAAAGACCCGCGGCCCCCGCAGCCTGCATATAATCGCGCACGGCATCCGGCGTGATCCGATCCTCGCGGACCAGCCGAATTTCGAAAGGCATGCCAGCTTCGGCGGCGCCGGTGCGCAAGCCGTCGACAATCGCTTCATAGAAGACGCTGAGCCCGCCGGTGACGCCGTCGCTGGCAATCAGCGCCAGGCCACCGGCAACGGCTTCGGCAGCAGGCTTGACGGGATAACCGTGCTCGGCCGCCACCTTCAATATCTGCCGCCGGACGGTTTCGCTGATCCCCGGTTCGTTGGCGAGCACGCGCGACACCGTCGAGACGGAGACGCCCGCTAATGTGGCTATGTCGGCCTGCCGCAGCCGTCTGACTTTTTCATCGCTCATAGACAAACATTATGCAAATAATGCAAATTTGCAATACCGGAGTTATTTCTTGCAATAAATTCTTTTTTGCGTAACCTGTCACGGGAAAATGCCCGACAACGCCATGGAGGATGGCAGCGGACATATTGGGACAAGGGAGGATATCATGCAGGTCAATCGCCGTTCATTTCTGATGGGTTCTGCCGGTGCAGCCGCCGGCCTTGCCTTTGGCGCCGGAAGCGCCATCCCGGCCTTTGCCGAAGACACGCAGCTCCGAGCCATGTGGTGGGGGTCGAACGACCGCGCCAAGCGGACGCTCGATGTCGCCAAACTCTACCAGTCGAAAACACCCGGCGTGACGATCGTCGGTGAATCGCTTTCGGGCGACGGCTACTGGACGAAGCTCGCCACGCAGATGGCCGGCCGCTCGATCGCTGACGTCTTTCAGCTCGAGCCGGGGACGATCTCCGATTATTCCAAGCGCGGCGCCTGCATGCCGCTCGACGAATTCGTCCCCTCGACGTTGAAGGTTCAGTCCTTCGGCGCCGACGTGCTGAAACTGACCACCATCGACGGGAAACTCTATGGTGTCGGCCTCGGCCTCAACTCTTTCTCTATGTTCTTCGACACGGTGGAATTCGCAAAGGCAGGCATTCCGCTGCCGACACCCGACCTGACATGGGATGAATATGCCAAACTGGCGGTGGAACTCTCCAAGTCCTCGGGCAAGGCAGGCGGCCCTTATGCGGCCCGCTACGCCTATGTCTTCGATGCCTGGCTGCGCCAGCGCGGCAAAAGCCTCTTTGCGAAGGAAACGGTCGGGCTCGGTTTCACGGCCGACGATGCCACGGAGTGGTTCGACTATTGGGAGAAGCTGCGCAAGGCGGGAGGCACGGTTGCTGCCGACGTCCAGACGCTCGATCAGAACACCATTGACACCAACGCCCTCGGTCTCGGCAAATCGGTGATCGGCATGGCCTATTCCAACCAGATGATCGGTTATCAGCTGATCATCAAGAACAAAATCGGCATCACCATGCTGCCGCGGGAAAAGAAGGGCGGGCCGTCGGGCCACTACTACCGCCCTGCGCTGATCTGGAGCGTCGGCGCCACGACGAAGAACGGCGAAGCGGCCGCCAAATTTATCGACTTCTTCGTCAACGACATCGAAGCCGGCAAGATTCTCGGCGTCGAGCGCGGCGTACCGATGTCGCCAGCCGTGCGTGAAGCCATTCTGCCGCAGCTGAACCCGACGGAGCAGGAAACAGTCAAATACGTCAACATGCTCAAGGATCAGGTCGGCGAATATCCGCCGCCGGTGCCGATGGGTGCAACCCAATTCGACCAGCGCGTGCTGCGCCCGATCTGCGACGAACTCGCCTTCGAACGGACCTCGCCCGCCGATGCGGCGACCCGGCTCGTCGAAGAGGGTAAGGCAACGCTCAAGGGATGATCGCTTGCCTTATATGAGAGGAGAGGGCCGCCAACCCCAACGGGCCTCTCCCTCGCAACATCAGTTGGCCGCCAAGCTCTCGACCACGCGCCAGTCAGGCCGGCCGAGATTGAACGGCCAGGCATGCACCTCGCGGTCATTGAAATAGACGACTTCCCGAAGGTTCGGAAAGGCGCTCTGTTTCAAAGTCGCGGTTTCGATCCAGGGCCTCATATAGGCGTCGCCGCCTTCGTAGCCGAGCTCTGCGACCCAGATAGGCTTTCCATAGCCGGCGACGAGATCATAACCCTGCTTCAGCGCTTCCGAGAAGGTCCGGTGCTTGTTGTAAGCAAGTTCATCGTAGCGCTCCAGCCCGAAAACCGAGACACCGATGAGATCGACATAATCGTCGCCGGGATAGTAATCCTGCAGGCCGGACACACCCTTCGGCGACCACATTAGCTCGGTGCCGGGCGCCTCTTCGCGAACGATGTCCATCATTCGTCTGTAGGCGGTAATATAGTCTTGCGGGTTCCAGCCGGCCCACGAAAACCGCCCGGATTTGTCCTCCATCTCCTGTCCCCAGCGGATGACGACGGGACTTTTCAGCTGCGATATCATCTGCGCGATCGCACGCATGTTGACATCATAGTCGCCACGGAGAAGCTTTGCGCGAAGCTGGCCCGAAGGCAGCCGCGTATCGACGTCCCAGGACCAGGGCTCCACCGTTATCAGCAGGTTGCGGCCCCTGGCCAGCGCATAGGCATCCGCAACGCGCAGCGTCTCCAGGTCAACGTCTTCCCACGGCAGGAACAGGGCTTCGGTCGAAACATTGGCCTGGGCGCCGAAATCTCCATGCGGGTCGTAGGCGCCGAACTTGATGCCGTCGGCATGGACGACGGGGCGTTTGTCGGTGATCGTCCGCGCGCTCGCCGTCAGGTTCGGCGCAATGCCCGCATATTGCACCTCACTTCGGCCCGGAAGCTCCGCGGCGCACAACAGCAGCAGCGCGATCGCGGCGGTCGAGAGGTGATTTTTCGTCAGCTTCTTCATGGCTCACCCTCCTTTTCGGGCTATTTCCTGATTCAGCAGGAGCTGCTTCAGTTCATAGGCCCTGGCGCTGACGGTATCCGTGGAGACGAGCTTGCGGAATTCGTCATCCTGGCGCAGCGAAGAATGGCGGAAGACGTACCAATCGCCGTCCGGCTGACGGCGCTGGTAGATCGTGTTGCCGATCTTGCGGTGACCGAAACAGGTGCTGGCACGCGCTGCTCCCTCGGCATTCGTCCAGGTCGCGCGCATGCAGAGCTGGCCGAGATCGTCGACCACCCATTTGCCTTCGGCGAAGGACTGCTTGCCCTTGTCATTGGTCCAGGCCACGAACCGCCGGCCTTCATCGAAGAAACGGCCGCCGCCGGTGCCCCAGGTCCAGGTCTTGTCACCGTAGATGCGATAGAGTTCATAGGCGCTGAGCGGCGTCGGCGGCGTCTTGGCGGCCTCGGCAGCGTGCGTCATCACAGGCAGACACAGGCTGAGAGCCAGGGCTGCGCCATACAGTCTCGATCCGATGCTCATTATATGCTCCTCCTCGACACGTCCCGGTGGCCGGTTCAAACACCCTGTTGGTCCCGCCTGGTGTTTCCGAATCCATTCCACCTGAGACGAAACTTCACGATCCTGGTCTTGCCGAGCCCGGCCCCGGCGACGGCAAATTGCGATTGGCTGAAACTGACAAACGTCTGGCCATGGGAAAGGGCTTCGAGGCCGCGCAGACCGTGATTACTCGCCTGCATGCCGCCGGTGACACAAATCGCCAAACCCATGGCTGTGGCGAACCAAAGCCCGCGCGATTGCGGCAGCAGCGGCAGGCCGTTCTCGATCGCATGGCGGATGACGATCAGCACCGTCAGCGACATATAGATTGCAAGGTTCATCGCTGCGAAGAGATAAAAGCCCTGAGCGGCAGCGGCCTCGCCCGCGAACACCATGGTCGCGGCGCAAACCCCCGCGAGAGCAAGATAGGGCGCAACGACGCGCAGCGGCAAAGATCGCTGCTGCCTTCCCTTCGGAGTGATGCGAAAGTCGACGAAAGAACCCGCGATATGGTCGCGAATGGCCGCCAGGCTGCCGGCCAGCGACCATGGCCAGCGCAGAAAGATGAAGGCCAGCCCTTCCCAGCCAAACAGTTTCGCATCGTGCGGCCGGAAGGTTCCCGTGGCCCGCCAGAAGAAAGCAAAGAGCGTCAGCACGATCGATATTGGCGCGCAATGCAGCAGAAAATCCGGATAGGTCACGTTGACGAAGACCTGGCCCGTCAGCAAGGCGGCAATCGGCAGCAGGAACATCACTGCCATGACGGCGGAAAAGAGCGGATACCACAGCTGCGAAAAGACGAACTGAAATTTCAGCCGCCACGGCAGATGGATGAGATAACGGCGGGAGTATTGCAGCAGGATGGTGACGAGGCTGCGCGACCACTGGAATTCCTGCACGGCGAGATCGACGAAATTCGCCGGGCCGTCGCCGTGAGCGATCGCATCGACCGCGTGGACACCGCGCCAGCCGCCGGCGTTCATCATCAGCGTCGTCGAATGATCTTCGGCAAGCTCGGGGCCAAGGCCGCCGATCTGGCGAAGGGCTGATGTGCGGACCGCATAGTGGGAGCCGATGCACAGCGGCGCCCAGCCATTGTTGTAACCGGTTTGCAGCGAGCCGTGCAGACTTGCCTCCGCGTAGAGCCTGCCGCGCGCGACCCAACTCGCCGCGGCATTCGCATCACAGATGCTGGGAGCGGAAACATAGCCGACGCCAGGATCGGCGAAGGGGCGCAGGACTTCACGGAGATAGGTCAGTGTCGGCACATGATCGGCATCGAACTGGGCGACGAAATCGTAACGCTCATAGCCGAAATGGTCGTAGAAATAGGCGAGATTACCTTCCTTGCACCGCGTCCGGCGCGGCCAGGTCGTACGGTGATACTCCGCCACGCCCTTTCGCGTCGATATCAGCACGCCGTGCTCGGCGCACCAGCGTCTGGTTTCCGCGGAAGGATCCTCATCGGCCAGCCAGACATCGAACTCGACACCGGTCTGATCGAGCATGGCCTGAAGCGTGGCGCGGACGACGGCAAAGGGTTCGGACGGCGCCTTGGTGACGACCATCGCCACGCGCCCTTCCGGCAGCCGGGCGCGCGAACCGATCGTTCTGGCATCGAGGAAGATCAGGATGAAATAGGCGGGGACAAGCGTGATCCAGGCAAGCACGAGGGTGATGAGCACGAAGGCTGACCAGGAAATGATATGGGCGGATTGACACCACCAGCTCCAGAAATAGCCGAGCGCCGCCAGCCAGCAAAGGATGCCAAAACCATAGGCGACACGCTTCCGACCGGTGAAAACCGGGTTGAATGCGTCGGCGGCTTTCGCCGTCCTGATCCGGTGATCAATCCCCGAAACCAGGCTCATGCCGTCATCTCCAGCCCGAAGGTGGGTCCGGCCGTGCGGATGATCGTGTCGATATCCGAAAGAGCCGGCACGAAGCCGAGCTCTGCCTTGGCCCGTGCCGTATTGGCAAATAGGATCGGCGGATCGCCGGGGCGGCGGGCGCGATAACGGACGGGGACTTCGCGGCCGCTGGCGCGATAGACCGCGTCGAGGATTTCGCGCACTGACGTCCCGCGGCCGGAACCGAGATTGACGCTGAGCGAGGCGCCGTCTGCGATCAGGTGGTTGACGGCGGCCAAATGTGCCTGCGCGAGATCGCTGACATGGATATAGTCGCGAACGCAGGTTCCGTCCTCGGTCGAATAGTCGGTGCCGAAGATATCGAGCCGATCCAGCCTGCCGGCGGCGGCGAGGAGGGCGCGAGGAATGAGATGTGTCTCGGGCTCGTGACGCTCGGCAAGCTCGCCATCCGGATCGGCGCCGGCCGCGTTGAAATAACGCAGGGCGGCGAAGCGGATACCATAGGCGGCGGCAAAATCCTCGAGCGCCATCTCGAAGATCAGCTTGGTGCGGCCATAAGGATTGACCGGTTGCTGTAGACTTTCCTCCCGTACCGGCAACGAGGCGGGAACGCCATAGGTGGCGCAGCTGCTCGAAAAGACGATCTTGTCGATGTCCTGGTCGAGACAGGCCTCGAGCAGCGTGAGACTGCCGACGACATTGTTGCGGTAATATTTCCTCGGCATGTCGACGGATTCGCCGACATAGGCGTTGGCGCCGCAATGGATGACGCAATCCGGCGAAAATTCGGCCATCGTCCGGCGTAGCGCGGCTGCGTCGCCGAGCTCACCGCGGACGAGCGGGCCCCAGCGGACACTGTCGGCATGTCCGGTCGAGAGGTTGTCGTAGGTAACCGGGATCATCCCGGCGCGCGACAGCGCTTTGCAGATATGACTGCCGATGAAACCGGCGCCGCCGGTGACGAGAATATAGCGGGGCATCTCATACAACCTCCGCCTGCTCCGTCCCGGCAAGCAGGCCGTCGAAATATTCGACGGTGCGCGCCAGGCCGGCTTCGAGCTCGATATGAGGCTGCCATGCCAGCTCCGTCTTTGCCCGGGAGATGTCCGGCCGCCGCTGGCGGGGATCGTCGACGACAGCCGGCAGGTGAACGATGCGGGAACGCGAATTGGTGAGGTCCCGGATGATCTCCGCCAGGTGTCGAACGGTGAACTCGCCCGGGTTGCCGAGATTGATCGGACCGTGGCATGCGCTGCCGGCTGCCGAGAAACGCAGAAAACCTTCGATGAGATCATCGACATAGCAGAAAGAGCGGGTCTGCTGGCCGTCGCCGTAGATCGTCAGGTCGGCGTTGCGCAGGGCCTGCACGATGAAGTTGGAGACCACCCGGCCGTCATCCAGGCGCATGCGGGGGCCGTAGGTGTTGAAGATGCGGCCGACCTTGATGTCGACGCCGTGGGTCCGGTGATAATCGAAGAACAGGGTTTCGGCGCTGCGTTTTCCCTCGTCGTAACAGGCTCGCGGCCCGATGGAGTTGACATTGCCGCAATAGGACTCGCGCTGCGGGCTCTGGGTCGGATCGCCATAGACTTCCGACGTCGACGACTGAACGACGATCGCGCCGGTCTTGCGCGCACAATCCAAGGTGTTGACGGCGCCGAGCACATTGGTGAGCAAGGTGCCCACCGGATCCCGTTGATAATCGGGGGGAGAGGCAGGAGAGGCGAAGTTGAAGATCAGCGACGCTTCGATATCGAAGGACTGGCGGACATCGTGCTCGATGATGCGAAAGCGGGGATTCGACGCGAGATGCTCGACATTTGCGCGGCGGCCGGTGGAAAAGTTGTCGAGGCATATGACGCTGTGGCCGCGCAGCAGAAGCCTTTCGCAGAGATGCGAGCCAAGAAAGCCGGCTCCGCCATTTACAAGAGCGGTGCCCAGATTCTTGAGCACCGCTATGTTCTTTACTTCAGAACAGCCTTCGCCGGGAACGAAACTACGCATTACAAACTCCTCCCCACGTTTTAGTCTTTTGTATTATTAAGGCGCCTTACACCTCCACTACCCGGATGGATATTCATGCAACTGAGTACCCATACAGGAATAATTTCGAGGTTATTCTTCCGATAACTCATTTACTATTGAAATGATAAGACGATTGTTATAGAGGTCAACTTTAAAAACATAAAATATCCCAAATAATTACGCCGTTGTTCTTTTGGGTAACAAATGATTAATCATTTAACCTATTTTTTCACGTAATACGGGAATCACGGCGTTGCTCAAACTTTGCTCAATAAAGATCGGATAGAAGAGGAGAGGTCGGCCGCGCAGGGCTGCGCGACCGGCCTTGCATCCGGAAGCGTCATATGCGAGGGATTTGGGCATGTTCAAAAATCGCGCCGCAGCCCGGCCGAAAGGCTGGCGTCCATTTCATTTTGCGACGCTTGCCGGGGGAGCGACGCTTCTTGCGATCGGAGCAACGGCTTGTGCGGTCGTTGACGACGACATGGCCGCCATCGCGAAAAAGAATGTTGTTGTCGTCGAGACGCCATCCGTTTCGAAGGCTTACACCTACCCGGAAAATCGAACCGCTCGGCCTGCTGCGGCACGAGCCCGCATCGTCGCCTATCACGGGTCCGCGCGCTATATCTGCTCTCCAAGCGGCTTCGGACAGAAGTCGCGCTGCTTTGCGCGTCCCTCGATCTGAAGCAAAAGCGCCGCTGCATATTTCTTAAATCGGAATCGATTTAAGGATAGAACCATGCGTAACTCAAAGTGAGACAACGCTGTTGCACGCAAGGGGCGCGGCGCTGTCGATCAGTTGCGCCAACGGCTGGACATGTCGTCATCGCCGACCGGATGATCATTGAAGAAGCGGGACGCTGCTTCCGTGCGGTTTCGGACGTTCATCTTCTTATAGATGTTGCGGACGTGAACCTTCACCGTATTTTCGGAAAGGTGCAGCTTGTCGGCTATAATCTTGTTCTGCGTCCCCTTGCAGATGAGATCCAGGATCTGAACCTCCCGAGTCGTCAAGGCGGAGATGCTGTCGCGTCTCAGCTTGAGCGCATTGTTGCGGGCGGCATCAACCGATTTCGTCTGATAAAGTGAGGCCTCCAACTGGGTGCCCTTATTGGTGAGGCGGTTGAGAAGCGCCGAGGGAAAATGCTCCCCGCCCTTCATCAGCAGATCCACCGCCGCCATGAAAACATCAAGTCGGAGGTTAAGCGGCAGAACGCCGTCGATGATTCTTGCCTCCACCAAGCGGCTGACATAGGGCTCCATCATGTCGATGGCCTCGACGACAAGTCCGATCGAGGTTTCCGGGTGATTTTCCCTGACCGCCTGCAACGCTTCTTGCAGCTCAGGTGCGGGTATATGGTAAAATAAAACGAGCTTTATATCGCTGGTATCCTTTTCCAGCATCGGATTTGCGTTCGTTATGCTTGGCACATCGCAATTGGGAAATTTCTTTGCCAGCGCTTCCACCATGCATTCTGAAAACAGATCAGCCTTGGCTACTACAAGGATAGTATCTCCGGATGGGCTAGACTTTCTTGCCTGGTCCGCATTCTCCATTCCTGAGCCTGTCATGAACATATACGCCTCCCCTAGCGGTACACTTTACTCAAACATGAAGCGATGGCAGGTATAAGATAGTATGAAATGCCGGTCCTATTGTGTCATCGCCTTTTTCTTTAGACATTTCTTAATTATGTTAATACGGATTGAGAAGGAAGGAAATGGCCCAAAGTGATTAGTTTTAGGGAGCGAGAAACAATAAGATACTACGTGTCGGTTGTATTTTTACTGATCCTTATACTTCAAGGTTATATTTGTCCCCACTATAGATAATTCAGTAAATGTAATATTTCAGTACAAATTGTAATATTTTTTGTCATCTTCGCCTGAAGATTATGAGGCATGCGAAATGCTCGCGGGTTGTTCAACCCCGCGGCGGTTGGCGGAAGTCTCGCATTCCAGCTGCTCGTGCCCAGCCGCGATCCCTGCAAGGCCAGCGCTGCTCTCGAACGTGTCCGGTCGTTCGCCGAGGCCGAGCATCGCAAGGCTGATATCATGCCGGAGACCCTCGTGCGCTGGACAGGGGGCGCCTGCAAGGTGAAGAAAGGCGGCCGACCGGGCGCATCATCACCATGCTCTTTGATTTTGAGCTGCAATCGCTGCTAAAAGAGGCGTGAGCCTATTTTGCACTCCTCAGTGAGACGTCATGCAGATCGATGCGGACAGGGCGGAACGGGAACGGCTTCTGGCCATTCTCGATTTCTGGCATAAAATCGAGTTTTTCATACCTTATGATCTCTCCAGTCGCCTTGTCCTCGGCGAAGGACGGACCGTTTTCTGGCTGCGTGCAGAGACGCTCTTGCAGGACAGCGCTGCACTCGGCCGTCCTGTCATACCCGAGGAGAAGCAGATCACCGGCTTTACCTTGTTCCTCGGCGTTTTCAGCAAATCCGAGATCGCCGACATCCGCAGGCACTTCGACAGCGCTGCGCTCGACATTGCCGAGTATGAGGATGCCGAACGGAGCGATCTCGATGGCGATACCTGCTTTGCCAGCCTGCAGCTTACTCCGCTCGGACAGCCGATGTTCGAAACATTTTCCGTCTCGACGCTTCCGTGGGCCCTCGGACGGGTACGGAAAACCGGTCTCTCCTCGCTCAGCCATGAGGCATTTGCAGACGGCAAGCGGCAGCTGTCGGAATTGCTTCAAAACTTTCAGGCGCAGCGACAGCTGGGATCTTCATCCTTCGAGGCGGCCACCGATCAGCCGATCGATGCCGGCGAAATCCTGGCGCTGCATGAATTGCTCTGCGATTGGGCGGGTTTTGCCTCACGCCAGGAAAAGCCCATCGCCGCCGTTGAAATACGCTACCGCGACAGGGCGGAAAGACCCGAGCTCATCTCGTTGCCGCCTCAACAGGAGGACCATGCACCCAATGCCGACGAGGAAGACGAAAGTGCCAGCCTTGATGAAGACATTGGCATTCTGAACAGCTTCTTTATCGAGGATATCGAACGGGCGATGATCTGCGTCAAGCAGGGCAATGTCCCGGAGCCGCTCCGGCGGTACCTCAACCCGCCGGCAGATGAAAATCGGGTCGACCTTTATTCAGAGGAAGGACGCCGGGCGATCATTCGGGCGCTGCATCCCGGCAATCTCAACCGTGGACGTTGGCTGAGCGAGCCTCACCTTGCAATGAGCCTCATGCAACAGTTCGCGATCAATTCGGCGATCGGCGGCCTGTCAGAAACGGGATTGTTCTCGGTCAACGGCCCACCGGGCACCGGAAAGACGACCCTGCTGCGCGACATGTTCGCCGACAATATCGTTCGGCGCGCCCGGGTGCTCTCCTCCTTGACGGCGGCGCGCGATGCCTTTGACGGCTCGCCACGCCGTGTCGGTTTTACGGATCGGAGCACCGCCTCCATATCGGCGCTGATCCCGGCTCTTGCCGGGTTCGAAATGGTCGTCGCCTCGTCCAACAATGCCGCCGTGGAGAATATTTCGCGCGACCTTCCCAAGCAGAGCTCGATCGCGAGGAAGTCTTGCTTTCAATATCTGCAGACGGTCGCGCACAAGATCGCCTGCCAGAAAGACAATGGGGCCGTCGTCAAGCTCTCCGACAGCGACCGCCCATGGGGGTTGATCGCCTGTGCGCTCGGCAATTCCAGGAACCGCCGAGCCTTCAAGGAACGTTTCGCCTTCATGGAGATCGCCGAAAGACCGAAGCCCGGCTGGTCGGGCGCCGCAAAGCCGCAGAGCATCTGGGAATGGTTGAAGAGCTATGAGGGTCCAAGCTTTGCCGAAGCGGCATCGGCTTTTCATGCTGCCGACGAGATGGTTCGCGAAAAGATCGGCCAATATGCGCGCTATGCCGATCTTCGCGATGAAATAGCGCCCGTTTCGCAGAATGTATTCTGCCGCGAAGCGCTCGAGAGGGTGGCTGCCGCCGCGGACGAAGTTTTGCATGCGCAGAACAGATGCGACATGCTGGCGACCGAAATGCGCCGCATCGCCGACGATTTGTCTTATCTGAAGGAGGAGGAACAACTGCTCGATCGCAGCGCTCCTGCGCGATGGAAGAGGGTGCTCTCGACCAACCCGGCCCGGCAGCATCGGCAAGACGTCGTCGTCAATGCGCGAAAGCAGCTGGAACTGCGCAAGGCGCTGACCGAATGCGAAGATCGGCTTGCGAAAACCGATAAACCCACGCTGGAACGGGCTTTGCGAGAGCATGACCGGGCCGAACGGGCACTGCGGTCACGGCGGAAAATCTGGTCTGCGAAAAAAGAGGAACTCGAGCGGCTGGGGGAAATTCTCGATCATCCCGCCGCACCGGAGCGTCTCGCCGATCTCGATAAGGATCAGGTGCAGATCGACGGTCTCTGGCATCAGGACGAACTGGCGGCTCTGCGTTCGGCATTGCTGGAAGCGGCGCTGACGCTGCACGAAGCTTGGTTGGCCGATGTCGGCAGGAAGGGCGGAGGTTTTGGCGGAAACATCGTTGCCATCACCAAGCTGCTTTCCAACAACAATCCCGTCGATGACAAGCACATTGCATTGATCTGGCAGAGCCTTTTCATGATCATTCCGGTCGTGTCGACGACGTTCGCGTCTTTTGCCAAGCAGTTCCGCGGGCTCGGGCCCGGCTCGATCGGCTGGGTCTTCATCGATGAAGCCGGCCAGGCCGTGCCGCAGGCGGCGGTCGGGGCCTTGTTGCGGGCACGTCGCGTCATGGTGATCGGCGATCCCTTGCAGATCGAACCGGTTTTTACGCTTCCCAGCGCGCTGATTTCAGGCGCTTCGGCTCTTTCACCCCACACGGCGGCAGGCCAATACTCGCCGAACAGGGCGTCTGTGCAGATGCTGGCCGATGCCGCCAATCGCTACGGAACGACACTTCAGGGACAGATGGGCTTTGGATCGGCAGCCCGCTCAGAGTGCATCGACGCTGCATCGATCCGATGTTCAGCCTTGCCAATCAGATCGCCTATCAGAACAACATGATCTTCGGGCTGCAAGAGCGCCAACCGGCCGGCGACGCATCGCCCTTCTATGGCGACAGTGCCTGGATCGACGTTAAGGGCAAGGTATCGGGCAAACAGGCCGTCGCCGAGCAGACCGACTTCATCGTCGACCTCCTCGCCGCGACTTATCGGCGAGACGGTGCATTGCCAGACATCTACCTCATCTCGCCGTTCAAGGAGATCAAGACCAGTTTGAGACGGGCTCTTTCCCATGCGGTCTGGATCGACCAAGACGGATATGCGCACGGATCTCCAGCGAAACTGCAGAAATGGCTTCAGGAACGGGTCGGCACGGTCCATACCTTCCAGGGCAAGGAAGAAGATATCGTTTTCATGGTCCTCGGCGCCGATGCCGAACATCGCGGAGCGGCCGGCTGGGCCGCATCCAAGCCAAACCTGTTGAACGTGGCGCTGACACGCGCCAAGCGCCGTTTCTACATCGTCGGCGACCGCACGCTCTGGCAAACACTTCCCTACTTCAGGGAGGCTGCAAATGCATTGCAGACGATTCGGCCCGCGGAATTCCTGGCCCGCAACGAGCTGAACGTGAGGGATCGGACTCCGGCGCCGTTCGCTGAACGTATGTTTTGAGGTCCCGGAAAAACAAAAGCCCGCCAATATGGCGGGCTTTTGGGAAGATTTGGTTGCGGGGGCAGGATTTGAACCTGCGGCCTTCAGGTTATGAGCCTGACGAGCTACCGGGCTGCTCCACCCCGCGTTATTATTTTACAGCAGAAAGGGCCGCTTGCG